>CAYUQA010000084.1:0-7976 GCA_964446135.1 uncultured Candidatus Saccharibacteria bacterium
CAGTAGGTTATTTTCAACTAGAAATATCAGCCAGCGCCAATAACGGCTGTGTTATTGGCGGTTGCAGTAAAGAACTGTGCTCCGATCGTGAACTATTTAGCACCTGTAATTTCAAAAACGAGTATATTTGCTATCGAAGCGCGCAATGTGAAAGACAAAAAAATGGCCAATGCGGCTGGACACAAACAAAAGAATTAACACAATGCCTAAAAGAAAAAATGACGATAAATAAACAGTAAACAAGTTCCTTTGGACCGTCCCCGCAGACAAGCGAATTGCTAAAGGTACGTTGCGGATGTATCCAAGAAAAAAGGTTAGAAGGCGACCGAGCGTCGAGCGAGGAAGTACTGAAGCGTAGTAACGCTCATGTGGTTACTTTTTTTCTTGGATCATACATCGCGACGGACCAAAGCAATGAGTAAAGTCGAGGACCGGACGGGAGGAAGGAACTTGTTTACTGTTTAGCGCTATTTCTATGTTCGACAAAATCAAAGATATGTATCAGCTACGTAAACAGGCGCAGGAAATGCAGTCGCGTTTGGTTGGTGAGAAAGTCACCGGCATCTCGCGCGACAAAACTCTGGAGATTACTATCAACGGCAATCAAGAGATTACTGATATCAATATACTTGATCGCGATTCTTTTGTTGCGGGCTACATAGAAGATTCAATAAAAGAAGCATTCGCTGACGCGCAGGGTAAGATAAAAAATATAATGATGGAAAAGTTTAAAGATATGCTGACTTAGCACCATGTCCAGATCACATCACGAAGAGCACCTTCAGATTGGCCGATATATCCGTGATATTGTTTTTGCCGCCAGTGACGGTATCGTTACGACTTTTAGTGTTGTCGCTGGCGTTGTAGGTGCCCAATTATCACCAATCGTCATCTTGATCATTGGTGCGGCAAATATTTTAGCCGATGGTTTCTCTATGGCCGCTGGCAATTATCTAGGCACAAAATCCGAACGAGAGTTGTACAGGCGCGAAGAGGCAATAGAACTCAAAGAAATAAAAGAGAAGCCGGAGATAGAACTTGCAGAGATAAAAGACATACTTCAAAACAAGGGTTATCGTGGCCAAAAACTTGAGACAATGGCCAAGCTCATCACCGAAAATAAACAGTACTGGGTAGATTTTATGATGCACGAGGAAATGGGACTCAGTATCCCCAACGAAAATTCTGGTCTTCCACAAGCAGTTATAACATTTGTCTCGTTTGCTATTGCTGGCACCATACCTCTACTACCATATCTTTTTCAAACTGGACAAAGTGCCTTTAGATATGCCGTAATTATTACATTTGTCACTCTATTTGTTGTTGGTGCTTTGCGAACTTTCTTTTCTCAAAGATCTTGGCTCTATCTAGGTCTTGAAATGCTTTTGATCGGCGGTTCGGCCGCAACACTGGCCTATGTAGTCGGATATGCCCTGCGCTTTATAGTGGCATCGTGAATGTAGAACAACTTACACAAGGTTATGCCATTGAAGATGGCGATGAAATACGTCGGGCTTTTTTGTTTGCCAAAGAAGCGCACCGTGGACAAAAACGTCACTCGGGCGAAGAATATATCACACACCCTTTTGCCGTAGCTTCGATTCTATATGATCTAAGTCTCGATCCACATACTATCGTCGCCGCACTTTTACATGACGTATTAGAAGATACGCCAATACCAGAGGAACGTATCAGCGAATTATTTGGTTCCGATGTTTTATTTTTAGTAAAAGGTGTCACAAAAATAAAATCAATCGAGCTAAAAAGTAGCACTGCATCCAGCTATCCTACATTGATGCGAATGCTATTTGCTATGGCAGACGATATTAGAGTTATTATGATTAAGCTTGCCGATCGACTTCACAATCTCAAAACACTCCAGCACATGCCGCCCCATCGCCAGAAGGAGATTGCGATAAACAGCATCAAAACATACGCACCGATAGCAGAACGCTTTAATATGGGTAGATTTAGGGGAAGCATAGAGGACTTGGCCTTTCCCTACGCCTATCCAGAAAAATATACTGAACTCATCGCCATGACACAGCCTTATTTTGAAGAACGAACTCAATACGCAACGATAACAAAACCGATTATTGAGCAGTTCCTAAAAGAACAAAATGTTAAATTTATGAATATAGATTGTCGTGTAAAACACTACTATAGTTTGTATAAAAAATTACTGCGGAAGAATAACAATATAGATCTTATCCACGACCTAGTAGCATTCCGTATTATCGTCCCGGACATCGAAACCTGCTATCAGACACTTGGTCTTATTCATCAACGCTATGTGCCGATGCCAACACTCATCAAAGACTACATTGCATTACCAAAGCCCAACGGCTATCAGAGCCTTCACACGACGGTATTCTGTGAGAAGGGTAAACTAGTAGAATTTCAGATTCGGACTGACGTTATGCATGAGCAAGCCGAACAGGGTATTGCCGCGCACTGGTCATATAGTGAATCTGGCAAACAAAAAAATAATACCGCTAGTAAAATAGAGCTGGCGTGGGTCAACAAAATTCGGGAATGGCGAACATACATCAAAAATCCGCAAGAATTTTATGATCATCTCAAACTAGATATTTTCAAAGAAAGGATTTTTGTCTTTACGCCAAAAGGTGATGTAAAAGATCTGCCCGTCGGTGCTACGCCGATTGATTTTGCATATGCCGTTCATAGCGAGATAGGTGATCGATACAGCGGCGCTAAAGTCAACGGCAAAATGGTTTCATTAAAATACAAACTTCAAAACAGTGACGTCTGCCAAATTTTAACCGACAAAAAACAAAAACCGCGCTCCGATTGGTTGGCTATTGCCCAGACCATCGAAGCACGGCGACATATTAAGAACTATCTTAGGGATCACGGCGCTTGAGGAGCAATAAATATTCTATGCGCGTCATCTGTACGATCTCGCTCCTCACGCTCAACCTCAAGTGCACCCATCATCCACAAATGCCGAACTGGATTATATTTTTTAGCTTCTTTTTTAATAGAAACCTCGACTGCCTTCAGATTAAATAGTATCTGCGTGGCCTCAAGATTTCTCTTGAACTCTTTACTATCATTATTCATGTTTTTTAAACCTCCTTTGAATATAATATACTAATATGATTGATTAGTCAACATGTTGATAAGATCCGCTAGGCAATCGGACAATAATGTATAATTAGTTTAGCTATGAATACGGTACAAAAGGTATTTCTCGCTATAGTCATGTTTCTTATAGCAATATTTGCTTTGGCCAGTGGCTATTTTTATGGTTATCAACGAGGATTCTTATCAAAGGATGCGTCAACAGCTCCGATACCGACATCAACCGATTATTTAAACCCGTTTCAATGAGAATAAAATATCTTACATATAGTTTGGTTTTATTCGGATTTTTGGTTTTAATTTTTTCGTCACACACAGATGCACAGACAGATGAGGCGGAATCGAGTATAGAAGATGCGATACTGGAACTTTCAGAACAGAGTGGAATAGTTGTCAATAACCGCTCTGAAGCAGCCAAGCTCTGCAACCAGCCAAAGTACCATGATTTATGTTCTTCTATCGGTCAAAAACATCGTCTATATTCAAGACCCGCATCGGCAACAGAACAAAAAAGAATTGAGGCTATAAGACCTGTTCCAGCAACCACAACTATTAATATATCTAATACACCAGCCGATTTGGACTTAAAAAATATCCCGGCTATTTGTATGCAATACATTAGACATTTTCTTAACAACGAACGTCCAATCCCGACTATCCTACAAACCAAGCCAATACCATCTAGGAATCCCGTCTTAGATGATTTATTGCTTAATTTTCCAAAAGAAGATAATGATGATTTAGACACAAAATTCAATGATATTGATAAGAATATCGAGTCACTGGAGACGACACCGATCAGTATCACCAGTCCATTTAATAGCTTATTCGGCACTATCACAAATTATCTAGGGTCTGACTTATGGTGAGGCCACTTTCTCGCAAGAGAAAGACATATATGTGTTCGATGCTTGAATATTTTTTGTAAATATATTAATATATCAAACAACATGAAAAAAGTTTTTTTTATTGTAGCTTTATGTGTAATTTTTGCTTACCCAGCTTCAGCTCAAGATAGTGGGTCCGCTACGCGAACTCCGACACGACCACAAAATCTTATAGACCAAGTTAAAACCGAGCGGGATCAAGCCAAGGAAGACATAAAAGATACGCGCAAGCAAAATCGAGATGAGTTAGAAGCGTCAAGAGAAGAAATGAAGAAAAAGTTGCAGGAAACAAGAGATACCTTTCAAGAAAAAATAAAAGAAAACAAGGAGTTACTACGCACAAAATTACAGGAAAAAAAGGACACGCTTAAAGAACGCGTCAAGAAATTCAAAGACACAAGAAAGCAAGAGATTTTATTGAGACTCAATGATCAGCTAGATATTCTAAACGATAGAATGGTCCAACACTTTACTAGTGTACTAAGTAAGCTTGAACTAATTACAAATAGAATATCCGATAGAGCATCAAAACTATCTGAAAATGGCGCCGATACCAGCAGTGTCTTGGATGCACTAAAAACAGCTTCGGAGGCTATCGCAACTGCCAGAACAGCCGTTACTGTTCAGGCTGGCAAAACCTACACGATAACAGTGAGCACTGAAACCAAACTTGCTACAGATGTCGGTAAAGTAAGACAATTACTTCGAGAAGATCTCAAAAAGGTTAAAGAATCTATTGACTCAGCACGCACAGCCGTAAGAAAAGCCGCTCAAGCGCTTACAAGTCTCATAGATTCGAGATCACCGTCAGCATCAACATCAGCCACACCTACAGCAACCGCGACTCCAGAAGCTAATCAATAAAAATATATGAACAAGAATATAGTTTTGGTAGTTATTTTAATAATAGTTTTAGTAGCTATCAGTATCGGCATACTGTTTTTTAGAACACAGGAGATTATTACAGCCAGTCCCAGCGCCACACCTACAGCAACCGCGACCGCGACTCCAGAAGCTAGCGAAGAAGAAAAGATCAATCAGTCTTTAAATGAAATACCACAAGCTGACATAGATTCTGAATTAGGTGATATTGACGCAAATATAGAGAAGTTAAAATAAAATGCGACAAAAAACTACCTTCGTAAAGTAGTTTTTTGTTTTTTTATTATGTTATAATGATTGAGAATATGAATAAGTTAACTCACAGAATAACTGTCTTTTTTATTGTAATATTTGCCTTTTTATTATTGGGAGCTATAGATACATCAGCGGCGGTTGATGCTCGAACTGAAATAGACAAAAGGAATCAACAGATTCAAGAAATAGAACGTCAAATTCAGGTATACCAAAAACAAATTGAAGAGAATAGCAGTAAAGCGAAAACTCTTAGTGGCGAGATCGGAACACTAAATGCTCGTATAGGTTCTATTCGGCTTGAAATAAAAAGTCTTGCACTATCTATCAATCAAGCAAATAGCGATATCAGCCAAACACAATCGCAAATAAACGATGCTCTATCGAGGATAGATCTTCAACGCAAGGCGCTTACTGAACATATCCAAACGCTATATCAAACCGATCGAGAAAATTTGGCTAGCATACTTTTGCGCAACAACCGTTTGTCGGATTTTTTTGATAGCGTTAAAAACATAGAGAACACCCAGAATGGTTTGCGGGCATCCATTATCGATATTAAAAATCTTAAACTTGAACTAGATGAGAAAGAAGATAATTTAAGAGAAAAAAAATCCAACTTCGAAGACCTTAAACGGATACAAGAATCACAAAAATTAAATCTTGACTCAACAAAAGGTATCAAGAATAAGATACTTGCTGATACAAGAGGGCAGGAAAGCCGATATCAAGACTTGGTAGTTAAATCTAAAAAAGATATTGAACAAATACGGGCACAAATCACATATTTGCAACAAAATGGCGTAAGCGCCGAAGAAGCTGTTAAATACGGCCAGCTAGCGGCTATCGCCACCGGTATTAGACCAGCATATCTTATTGCTGTTTTGGAAGTAGAATCAGGACTTGGACGTAACGTAGGTAGATGCAATCGAGCCGAGGATCCGCCAGAAAAACACTATCGTAATATTATGAAACCGGATCGAGATATTGAACCATTTATAGTGATAACTAAAGAGCTCGGGTTAGATCCAGAAACAACCGCTGTCTCTTGTCCTCAATTTGTCAACGGCAAGCAATATGGCTGGGGCGGAGCAATGGGCCCAGCTCAATTCATACCGTCTACTTGGCTGGGATACAAGGATGATGTTTCTCGTATCGTAGGTCGTCCGGCTAATCCATGGAATATCGAAGATGCTTTTACAGCCGCAGCTGTAAAACTCGCCCGCGGAGGAGCGGATGCCAAAACACGTGCCGCTGAAATCGGCGCCTCCAAAGCTTACTATAGTGGACGCTCCAACTGTTCTAGCGCGCCCTGCAACTCGTACGCGAACGCGATCATCAATAAGGCAGCGATCATCGAAGAAAATCTTTAGTAGTGGCCTCAACATAATATAGCCATGCACTTCAATCGCAAAACAATATTTTTATTTATAGCAAGTCTAGCTATGCTTCCGATCGCCGCATACGCTTTTTATTTTAAACAAGGAATATCTATAAAAAATATTCCACAACCCAGTGTCGTCATTGAACAATCGGTTTACCAACTACAAGAAAAAATAGCCCGCGGTTTAAAACTTCTTGAGTCTACACCCCCATTAGAATTAGAATTCGCAACAATAAAAAGGAAACAACAGCTAGTTCGCAAACAAGTAGCTTTGGCTATTTTAGATATTGATACAAGTACCATCATTGAAAAGAGGTTCTGGGTCAACGAAGAAGAATCAAGAAGTTTTGATAAATCAGGTAATATGAGTTTTAAGCCGGTAGATGACGAGTATCCGGTTGCAGTGGAGATCAGATGGTGGAATGGTTACAACACATACTATGATATTCCAAACAACCCGCGTCTACTGGTCATCGGCAACAAATACCCATTGCCTAGTAGTTATTTGGTGGATCTACCTGAAAGAACCAAAAAAGATTACACCGATATTGTATATGTACCGTATTCGAAACGCATCCAAACCGATGAGATAGTCAACGCTGGCAAAGACTACCTCAATAAACACATCGAAGAGGCATATCAGGATTTGAATAAACGCAAAGTACGTTCGGTGTTTCAATCTAATCTACCAATAACTTCAACCGTATCACGAGATCTGATCAAAAATATTATACTAATAGAGCACATAGATCCCAAAGAATTTTCACTTGCTGATGATCATGGGCAAGCGCTAGCTGATAGAATATTCACCATTATCGGTGCTAACGGTGAACGAGCTTATCGCTATTCCGGCTCTCCAGCTGGTGCCAATGGCTTAGCGCAATTTATTCAGCCAACATATCTCTCTGTTGTACAACGCTATCCAAATGCAGCTATGATTAAAAATTATCGGCTTGGCATGGCCAACCACACCAATGCAGTCAAAGCTATGGTATTGTTTTTCGATATTCATAAAAAAGCCATAAGTGATCAGATACAGAAAAGCACCATCAGCAAACAACTCGGGATCACAGAAGAAATGTTAGCCGCCGCCTATAATGGCGGACCGAGCCGAGTTGTAAGTTCAGTTAAAAAATATGGCTTCGCCTGGCTCACAGGCCAACTGTCCGGCTCCGCAAAACCAATCTTCCGTCAAGAAACCATTGACTACCTCAAAAAATTCCAAGCCGTCCAACAACTCCTCAATGTGTTCTAGGATTCCAAATTATATAATTATATTTTGCCATTTTTAAAATCAGTGGCATAATATAGCTGATGCAAAAAAACAAGAGAGTCTTCGTAGCCATGAGTGGGGGAGTTGATTCTTCGGTCGCGGCGGCATTACTCAAACAGCAAGGATACGACGTCATAGGCGTCTTTTTTAAGCCATGGCAACCAAAAAGTGGTCCGGCCTTTTGTAATTGGCA
>CAYUQA010000085.1:0-30348 GCA_964446135.1 uncultured Candidatus Saccharibacteria bacterium
TTTTCGTAGGTATATCAACTACGAGCGCCCGTAGCTCAATCGGAAGAGCGACTGCCTTCGAAGCAGTAGGTTGTAGGTTCGAGCCCTGCCGGGCGCGCAGTTTGTAGAATATGTCACGAATGTGACATATGACAGGCGAGAACGGTTCGATGACTGAGCGCGAGCGAAGAAATACCAAAGGCCAGCAGGCCGTGGTGGCCCTGCCGGGCGCGCATAAGAGCACAAAAATACCACGGTATTGACTAAAATTCAATAAAATGGTATTATAGTAGCATCTTACAAAGCGTCTCTCCGAGCCGCTTTTCGATAAAAATATCACATGAATACATCAATTCGCACCAAGACAGTCGTTATAGCATCAGTACTCTTTGCAGTACTTTTTTCGGTAGTTAACTTTGCCGGTGTCCGCGCTGATCTTATCGACTCCGATGGCAACGTTGCATTTAATACTAACGACACAATCGACTCCAATGGCAATGGCTACGTCTTCTTCGGTCCAAACGACTCTATTGATCCAACACCGACCGTAACATTTCGTCCAAACGACTCTATAGACCCACTTCCAACCAATCTTCCTGACGGTTGTGGTATTGTCTACGGTCGCAAAATAGTTTGCGGCGCTCCATTTTCAACTCCAACTATCAGGCCGCCACATATTCCTTTTTATCCTACTGTCATTCCAACATATACACCTACCTATACACTAGTTCCGCGTCCCACTCGCACCATCACTCCAATGCCTCCGATACAAGTCTACCCTTCAGTTGACTTAAAGGTTCGTGCCGGTAACACAAGTAATTTTGTAGATGGCACTATCACGATTGATCAAAATGTGCCGTTCGAACTCTCTTGGAATTCAAACAATGTCTCAACCTGTAATGCCTCGGGTAACTGGAATGGCGCCCGTGGTACTGTCGGCGCGCTAGTCATCGAAGCTGGTCTACCAGCCGGTCAATATCTATATACGCTAACCTGCACAGGTATATTTGGTAATGCAACTGATTTTGTCAGAGTAAACATCCGCGGCCCAACAATCACGCCAACACCGACACCAAATGCGCCAACCGTACAACTTCGCGCCAATGGTAGTGATCAAGATATTACCATCAACTATAATCAAGCAGTTGCTCTATCTTGGACTTCAACCAATGCCAGCTACTGTGTCGCATCAGGCGATTGGAGCGGAACAAAATCAACACAAGGTTCACAAACAATTTCAAATAATATATTTCGAAAAGTCTTCTTATTGACCTGTTATGGTCAAGGCGGTAGTGCTTCGGATATCATTAACGTCCATGTTAATAATCAGGTAACTCCAACACCAACTCCGACGACTGCCCCCTATCTTACAGTCTCATTACAACCACAACCTCAAAGCGGCTATGTACCATTTGCTTCGACTTTAACCGCCACGATCAACAGCAACACAAACGGCCCAATCACTTATAAATTTGATTGTACTAATGACGGTATCTACGAAGGTATCTGGACAAATATCTCAAACACGGTCTGGTCATTTACTTGTAATTACAATCAAGCCGGTACCTATACTGCCAGAGTTATCGCCGAACGCGATGGTTTAACTGCTACAGATACTCGCGGTATTACTGCATACAATCAAAATAATTATCAGAACACAATAGTCGATCTTACGACTAACCGCACTTCTGTAAATACTGGCGATAGCGCAATCCTTTCTTGGAATTCCCAAAACGCACAGTACTGCATAGCATCAAATGGCTGGTACGGTAGCAAGGCCACATCTGGTAATGAAATAGTATATAATATTTTCTCAACTACGACATTTGTATTAACTTGCTACGGGAACAACTCTGCTTCTGATATAGTCACCATCTCTACAAACTCAAATACAAACAACGGCACAGTCACATTATCAAAATCGGTTCGTAACGTATCGCGCTCAAGTGGTCTTGGTAGTTCAATAAACGCACAACCAAACGATACACTCGAGTTCGTAATTACGGCTACCAATAACAGCAACTCAACGGCAAACAATGTCCGTGTCTATGATTCATTGCCATATGGCTTGAATTACGTCAATAACTCCGCGACGCAAAACGGATATTCTACAAACGGCGAGATCGTAAACAACGGTGCCTATATCAATCTGTCGCCAAACCAGACGATAACCTTCCGTTTTCAAGCAACGGTATCGGATAGTTTTATCTTAAATTACATTTCTTCAACGATCACAAATGTTGCCAATGCCTCTACAAACAATGGCTACGTTACCAGTAACACTGCGACCATCTATGTAAATAAAACCGCGGCTGTCATTGATAATACACAAACTGGAACTTTGAGTATCCAAAAATTCGGCAAAGATATAAGTAAAGGCGACGCTACCGAACGCTCAAACTTAACCGCACAACCAAACGATACTATTGAGTTTGTATTACGCGTTCGTACGCTGACATCAAGCACGATAGATAACGTCTACGTTCGCGATATTATGCCTGATGGTTTAATATATGTTCCGCGCTCAACCAGTATCAATGGCATCTCGGCTGCGGATGGCATTGTCGGCAGTTCTGGCCTGTTGATCGGCTCAATTGGAGCTGGCAACGAGATCATCATCCGCTTCAACGCAACAGTTAGCGCACAATCTTTCCAACGCGCCAACACATCTATCACAAATACCGCTATCGCTTTTGTTAATCAAACCAATACCAGCGTACAGTCCGGCCTTCCAATCACAATCAACAATCCACTCTACGGCGGTGTTATATCAAACCCGGGCAATATACAAACTGGTTCCGGCACTCTTTTGATAGCACTCTTGACCGGCCTTGTTATTACCACAGGTTATGTATTCTATAACCGCAGTGGTTACTCACAGAACCGCAGACTCAATAGAATTCTAAAAAATTCTAAAGCAAAGACTCAGTTCAATTTTGTCTAAAATATTTTAGGCAAATCAATATTATGAAACTTCGAGCTACAATAATCTTCGTCGTTGCATTTGTGATTATATTTGCAACATTGAATTTCTCTTCAATCATAAATGAGTTTAATTTCGCGACGCGCGATGTGCTCAATGCTCAAAGTATCAATGCATTTTATCTGCCGCTTTCAGCAGATAAGAAACAGCAAGATCTTACAGAAGAAGCGACTCTAGTCATCGAAAAGCTCAACATATCGGCACCGATTATTTTCTCAAAAGCTCAAACAACAGATGCTATATATACTGATCTAAAAAAGGGTGTTGTTGTATATCCGGGCAGTGTCAAACCGGGCGAGCAAGGCTCTTCGCTGATTCTTGGACATAGTTCGAGCTATCTGTGGGATAAAAATAAATATGGCAATATTTTTGCCCTAATAAATAAACTTCAGATCGGCGACACTTTTAGCATCCGCTATGCTGACGGTCAAACGTTCCGTTTTCAAGTTGATGAGTCTCTAATATTCAATCCATTTGATTCAGATAGTCTTGCCAAATTAAGTGCTACCGAAACCAGCAACGTCATTCTCATGAGTTGTTGGCCGACCGGTACTTCACTCAAACGCATCGGTATCAAAGGCGTACGCATATAACCAAAATAAAAACCCATCAGACATCTGATGGGTTTTTATTTTGGTTGCCGAAGACTCTTTTTTTTGTTATTATTTTGCCATCAAATACCGCCCTTAGCTCAGTTGGTAGAGCTGCTCCCTCTTAAGGAGAAGGTCGTTGGTTCGAATCCAACAGGGCGGACCATTTGAGATTTTTTACCACCAGATTCTTTATTGATGGCGTAGATATTAGATAATTTGGTGGTTCCAAATTTCTCACCGTCAAAGAACGGTTTTTCGTCAAAAATCATATTTTGGAAACGAACATTATTTGGGTGAGTCAATCTTAGCCATGTTTTAGCTGTCTCTCTTACAAAGTTAAAACAATAATCCAGAGATTCTTCCATGTTAAACTCTTCAATATGGCTCTCCTGTAATAGTTGCCGCTTTTCGTATATTTTCTGATTAATCAAATCTTTCTGCTCAACAAACTCCTCATCGTTATATCTGCCCGCTCTATGAAGATCAAAAATTTTTAATCTATCTTGCTCTAGATTCTCAACCTCTTTATTTATTTGAACATTCTCCTCATTAAATCTTTTGTAATTTGACTGCCAAATATCTATCATGATGGCCTTAAACATTTTCTCGTATTTTTTATTCGGAGTAATCTTGGTTAAATATTCAACAAATAACTGTTCAAATGTTTCTTTGGGTATAAACTTTGCATTCTCGCAATTTTGACGATGGTGATGATAGTAAGGATATTTTACCCTCTTTCTTCCGGTAGAATAGCTACCGGTTATAGAGGTTCTGCAATTAGGACAGACAACTTTTCTTAAGGGGAAATTGGGATTAGCGCTTATTCTTTGTGTAGATTGAGATCTATCTTTCTTTTTGCGCTGGCATTGATTAAATAACTCCTCACTAACTATTCCAAATGAACTTTTTATTCTCATTCCCCACACATCTATAATCCCACAATATATCGGATTCTTAATTATTCGCTCCATTAGTTGAGCAAAAGGTATTTTATTATTTCTAGTTCTAAATCCACGTTCACCTATGAATTTAGCCAATGCACGATAACTATATTTGCCCTTAGCATATTCTTCGAATAAAAGTCTTATGTAAACAGAATCTTGAGGATGTGGTTCAATATTCGAACCAGAGTAAGATCTATAAAAACCAATAGGAGCCGCCCATGTCCAAATTCCCTTCTTAAGCTGTTCCATCATGCCACTTATGCTCCTTTCTTTTCTGACGTTATTGTCTAATTCGGCAAAGACAGAAAGCACACCCTCCATAGCCCTACCAAAAGGCGTTTCATTAATCGGCTCCGTAACTGATTTAAGCTCTGTTCCGAATTTTCTTAATATCGTCCTAACGTTGACGTGATCATCTTGATTCCTTGCAAAACGATCTAACTTGTAAACAATAAAATAGTTAATGGGCTTTTTTTTGTTAGAACAAAGCGATATCGCTTTCATAAACTCTGGCCTGTCAGCAGTCTTAGCCGATTCTCCACGATCAACAAAAACTTTCGGATCCATAATTCCTAATTTCGTAGCATATTCACGGCATAGTCTTTCTTGCATATCTAAACTTGTTCCCTCAACCTGTTCCTTTGAAGAAACCCTACAATACAACACTCCCGTTTTTGCTGATTCGCTCATGACTGTATTTTATTGCTTTCCCCAAGTTTGTGCAGTATCCCAATAGGATACTTGGAACCACTTACACTATCTAGCCAATCATCAAAAATAAGCCGTCCTAACTCATAATATTTATCGCGTATCTTAATAGCCTCATCATCAGAGATGCCATTTAATTCTGGGTCTATTTTTCTTAATTTCTCTATGTTGAGCATAGGGTATCAGTCTGTATTTATTATCTCAACCTGGGGCATTTAAAGCCCAAAGGTCCCTACTTTTTACTACCTTTTCTCTCTATGTCCTCTGATAGTTTTCGGTAGTAATTCTCATTCTCTAAAATTGATTTGATTGAATAAGTTTTTCCATTCGAGGGAACTATGCCGTAATAAGCTCTAACAAAAGCATCCCTTAACTCCTTATTTGGTATTTGTTCAACTAAATTTATTGTCTGGATCATATAGTTATAAATAAAAATCCGCTTAATTCGATGGGGGTACCACTTGGAATGACGACCCCCGCCGAATCAAACGGACATTTCCCAAGTAGTTTACCGCCAAAACAGAAAAAGACCTCTCGCTAGAGGCCCTTTCTTTAAATAATCGAGAAAAAGCTCTACTAGCTCTTTCTCGCTCACGAGGCGAAGGATTTAACCATGTTCTGTATAGGCTTAAAAATCTTCAAGCCATCAAGACGCAGTGAATTTACCGAATAACGAATCGGGGAGGATCTCACCCCCTGATTCACCAAGCAGTTTTCTCTCTGCCTTTAGAATCTACAGTTGATTCCATTAAAGCAATTCGTGTATCTTTGTCAATCTTATTTGTCGATAAATATCATTTTTGGCACTTCGATTGTCGTCTCTATCGGCGTGACTGGTCTCCCGAACGCACGATCAAATAAAATCTGAGTTGCCTTTAAATCACCTTGCTTTGCGCGCTCTATAAGTCCAGTAACGATTAGTCCCAAAGAATTCCCAACTTGCTGAACTATATACTCTCGGAACTTCTCAGCCTGAACGCCACTAAATCCCTGTTTCCTGCCTGCATTTTCTCTATATCCACCTCTCATAAAATTTGATAAGAATCAAAGATGATAATCGCAAAGATTACCAAGAATTAATTTGGAAACTACCATTGTTTATCTGCTGGGTTTGTATTCTGGTGCCACCAGGACCATAGCAGTCATAACCACCGTTAAGTGGGTGACAGATTGTTGAAGAATAGCTTCCGGATTGATCAATATAGCCAGTATACGGTGATACGGGAAGCTTAACACCCATATCTTTGAGTTTTTGTATGGCATTGTATTCCAGCTGACTTGCCGTCCAATATCCTCCTGCTGCCTGGTATTCCTTAAGGAGTTGCTCCTTAACTTCGGCTAATTTATCGTTGTATTGTTTCCACTCGGTCTCAAATCGAGCTATTGCTGGATCTTTCTGATATTGAGCAGGTTTGTTTACGGCAGAGTTGGCAGATTGCATCTGCAACATCATTTCCCGCAAAAATTGATTAGCTTGATCCATTTGCTGACCATAATTTTTAATCTGTTTTAATGATTGCTGTGTAGAAGCTTCAAAAGCATCTACTTGTTGGTTATATAATCCGATTGTTCTTATCTCTAGATTCTCATATTCTGCTATAACATCAGTTCTAGGATTTTCACCCTTTTTCAATCTATCAATTTCCTTATCTACCAAATCTAAAAGAGTATATTGATATCCAAGCGCAGTGGTGTTTGCATCTCTTAAGCCAGGAGCAGTGTTATTGGTTATTATTAAATTATTTTTGGTGATTTGATTTCTTAAAGCCTCAAGTCGTTGGATAACTGTTTTATCCATTATTGGAATTGTTGTCTTTACGGTTCTCTGAACTTTTTTGACAGCAGCTCCTTTGTTCGTGTTTTTTACTTCCGAGGGTTTCGTAACATATTTTTTCTCAGATTCCTCTTTCATCATTCGTTGAAGTCCACTGGACTTATCAATTAAAGAGTCTTGTTGGACAGCTTCTTGCTTAAAAAGTTGCCAATTATCGAACCAAGTAAAAGGATTCCACCAAGCTGCAAAAGTAACTTGCGGATAGAGTATAATTCCCAAAATCAAGCTAAATAGTATACCTTTCTTCATAAAATATATTATAACATAAAATTCTTTAGATTGCAATTAGGGTACTTGAATCCGCTCTTCTGCGACTTTATCTCGGATTCTAATATCAGAGGGTATTATATCGCCAAGAATAATCGCTATTTTCAAGCACTTTTCCAAAATCTCTCCATTTGTTAAGCTCTAATAATAGGTGATTCCAATTCTGTCCTATTAGGCGGACATTCTAAACAATAAAGTCGAATTTATTTGGCTTTATTGTTTAGATATATTTTGTATCTTGTTGGATTCGAACGCCGGAGCGACTGTTTCGTCAGCAGACGAAACCGCGAGGCGCGGCCTGGAGACCTAGTTCCGACGGCTGGTCGGGACTAGAGTCGAAATGGCGAATCCAACAGGGCGGACAAACTATCTTTCACAAGGAGACGGTATGGACTGGACAAAATTAGAATATGAGTCACGAGATATTTTAGAAGAAACAGTAATCAGAATACAAGAGGCGATTCTTGAGGTATTTAACATGAAGGGCGACAACCGTTGCTGGCTGGCATACTTTATTATCTACGAAGCCGCTGATATCGCTACGTTGTCATCCTCGGCCAGATTTCCAAAAGAAGATTTTGGTGATCGCTGTGATCATTTTATTGAGCACAGTCCTAACCCAGATCAAATGGTCTTATGGGAAAATGCCGAGCCATATCACACATACGATGTTTCAAAAATGAATGATGCAAAACTTCGTGCATACATCAGAAGATGCCGCAAAGTAATCGGCGTCCATTACCGTAAATTCTTAACTGGTAAATACGATTACAAAGATGACCAAAAAATTATCGCACTTCTGCCCCAAAAAATTATCTTCGACACTAGACTACCTGATAGAGAAAAAATGAGACCAAACTGTGATCGATTTTACGAGTGCAAAGAAGCACAACTCGATAAAAACGGCTTCACCGACTGGCACCGTTGGGAATAGATTTTAAAAAAAAGTAATGCCGATACATAGGTGAGTATCGGCATTTTAAAATAAACTTTTTACTGAATTTTACGTTTAAGCCAATCAACGACTGGTAGAAAACTTGTGGTTTTAGTAACTGTCTCAAAATGGCCAGAATTAAAAAGATCCACGCATTCATTATCAGTCTCGGCGACACCACAACGATTATCCTCGTATGGACTTAAATATCGGTCAACGAGAGAATCGCCCAAAGCAAAGATTCTGTTATCGGCAACGCCGTGTTTCTGGGCAAACAACTCGGAAAAGAACCATTTGTTATGTCCGACCACTAGCGTTTCTTCTTTATAGCCACAGGCTCTGCCAGATTCATCAAACAGCAGATCAGCGGCATAAATTTCATCAACGAGACCCAGTGCATTATTGCCTTCAAGCACCGCCTCAATAAATTGTTTGATACCAAAAGAAACGATAGCAATCTTTATATGATTTTGTTCACAAAAGATAGAAAGATCCTTAAAATTATCTCGCATAGGTAGCTTACCGAGTACTTCACGAACAGCTTCTCTAGATAATCCGGCTCGAATATATAGTTCGAGTGACTGTCTCATCCACGATAATTCATCTTCGATACCACACGTACCAGTAGTAATTTTTTCCTGATAAAATACTCGCAAAGCATCTAGCTCTTTCCCATGCGTATTTTTAAGAATACCTTCATCGATATTTTGACACAACGCTTTTTTAGATCTCAGCAAACAGGTCCCGTCGAAATCGACAGCTAGAACATATTGAACCACTCTATCTCACCTCTATTGTTAAGTTTCTATTGAGACTAGATTGTAGCGTGGATTGAGGATATCGTCTACTTTAATATTTTTACGAGCGCCGAGACAAGAGTATCAATCTCTTTTTTTGTCGTTGGACGGCCAAGACTAATGCGAACAACGCCGTCTTGATAATGTCTAGATAGATTCAGCGCTTTGACGACATGAGATGGACCGGTTTCGTGCGATGAACAAGCGGCGCCACTGGCGACAAAAATATTTTTAGCGCTCAATGCTTGCACGATCATCTCACCCGAAATATTCGAAAATGCCACGCTGATAATATGAGGCACCGTTTGAACTTTTTCAGCGATCACTAACGCATCGGGGGCGACTTTTTTAATTTTTTGGATACAATATTTTTTTAGTTCAGCCAAACGCTCCGATTCTCGGATCCGCTTTTTTTCACTAATCTCGAGTGCCTTTGCAAAACCGGCAATTGCCGAAATATTTTCGGTTCCAGATCGTAATCCGCGCTCCTGTCCGCCGCCAACAATCAAGGGCGAAAGATACTGTGGAAAATGCGACCAAAGCAAAGCAATCCCTTTAGGCCCATAGCATTTGGCCGCATTGAGTGTCATCGCATCCAAACCATACTCATGTGGCATAATCGACAGGAAGCCGGTAGCCTGACATGCGTCGCTATGCAAAAGAGGGAATAGCGCCTTGTTTTTTTTACGAAAATCCAAAATTATTTTGCTGATCTCTTTAAGTGGTTGGATGGTGCCGATTTCATTTTGAACCAACATACAAGAAACGAACACCGTCTTGCGCGTTAGTAATTTTTTGAGTGCCGTCGGGTTAACAGAACCGTCTCTATTGATGGGTGCATAGAGGACCTTAAATCCTTCTTTTTTTAAAATATCACAAGCACGATGTATAGAGGCATGCTCGACGGCACTCACTATAATATGGTTACCCTGTTTTTTAAGCGATCGGGCGATGCCAAGAAGCGCGAGATTGTTTGACTCGGTACCCGAAGCTGTAAAGATGATTTCGGGGGATTTTACGTTTAGAATCTTAGCGATACGAGATCGCGCATCCTGAACAGCGCAAGCTGAATCCGAACCAGCGCGATGTACTGATGAGGGGTTGGCATAGAAATCTTTACTGGCTTTTTCTGTAGCACGCGAAACAACCGGATCAACTGGCGTAGCAGCAGCGTAGTCGAGATAGATAGATTTTTTCTTTGGCATAATAAAAAGTCCGACGATTATCGGACTTTTTATTCTACAATCAGTTCAAAATATAGTCAATCTATTTTAGGGCGGCGTCTATGGTAGCTTTAAAACTAGCAAATGGCTGAGCACCTACCAGTTGAGTCCCATTGATAAAGAATGAAGGTGTACCACTGACGTTTATAGAGCTGGCATAAGCTAAATCATTATCAATATGGCTAGTATATTTACCGGATTCAAAACATTGGTTGAATTGCGAGGCATTGAGCTTGATATTCGCCGCCCATCGTTTTAAGTCACTGGTCGTATATTGAACGGTCCCAGTTCCTTTTTTAGCCTGTTCTTGAAATATTTTATCGTGCATCTCCCAGAACTTACCCTGTTCAGCGGCACATTCTACAGCTATCGCCGATGGTTTAGCTAGCGGGTGAAAATCTAAAGGAAAGTGTCTAAATACAAGTCGTGCTTTGCCGGTATCAATATATTCGGTTTTGACCTGGGCAAAAGCGCCTTCAAAGAAACTTCGGCAAAATGGACACTGAAAATCACTAAACTCAACAATCGTAACTTTGGCATCTTTATTGCCAAGAATATGATCCTGATCTGTGATCTCAATCTTCACTGGTTTGGGTGGTGTATTATCTGCAATTTTAGCTAAACCACCAGCCCCGCCACGTGTCATGAGTAGAGTTCCTGCAATAATAACCGCGGCGATCAAGATAGCGCCAGGTAGAATAAAAGGCTGAAAACCACGGGGGCTTGCGCTAGATGCTGGAGAAGTTTGTTGTATATCTTCCATAAAAATTACGATGTTGCTGATAGTTAAAAAAATATCAGAAGCATACGGATTACGTTTGGATACTAGCATATATCGACAAGAATATACCTATTGACAAGTAGTTAAATATATATTATAATTATATACATCGTGGTACTGCAACTTTCGTGACTCTCTGATGCACAATGCTCCACCTCTTTTAAGAAGTGGAGCGGTTTGATAGGCATACTATACAGCTTTTATGCTGTATAGTCTATCATTTATCAAAGGGGAAAATATCCGGTTTCCGGATATAACCGAAGATGTGGTCCTCATAAAAAAGCCGAGCGTAAATGCCCGGCTTTTTTATGAGACAATCTCCTCGACCGCTCTTGCGCCCTGTTCTAGAAGTGAGAACACCTTGTCTGTGGTTAGTGTCTCTCTTATCTGACTTTTCATTCTCTCTATGGTCTCCGGTTTTAACTGCTCGGGATTCTGGCCAAGGCGGACCATTGAATACTGCAACAGAGCCTGAAGCTCTACGTCGACCTCATCTTCAGAGACCGAGATATTCTCCGCGCGAGCAATCGCTCGCAACACTAGATTTGCTTTTACTTGTGATTCGGCCTGCTTGCACCATTCTTTTCTAAGCTCCTCTTCTGTTTTTTTAATATGCACCAGATATAAAGCCAGTTCGAGACCATTTCGATGAAGCTCTTCATCGAAAGAGGCGATCATTGAATCCAGTCGCTCGTTGATAAGCGTCTCCGGGATATCGGCTTCACTTTTTTGGGCGACTTGCTCCATTAGGTTTAGTCTTATTTTTTCTTTTGCCTTATCATTTTTTTCTTTAAATAAACCGTCACGAATACTTGCCCTTAAATCATCGGCTGTCTGAAAAGAGCCAAGAGAAGCGACAAAAGAATCGTTGAGTTCGGGAGTCTCACGATCCTCTATTTTTTTTACTGTAACTTCGGCATGTAGCGTCTTGCCAGCGATAGTTTGTTGGTAATAATCAGCTGGTATTTCAAGATTGAATTCTTTAAACTCGCTCTTCTTCATGCCGACAATATGATCCTCAAAGCCAACAACAAATTTGTTGTCACCTATAGTTATGGGGTGATTTTCACTTTTGCCGCCGTCAATAACGGCATCGCCTTCTTTAATAATAAAATCGACTTCAACACGATCACCATTCTGGGCTGGGCGGTCAACTTCATTAAAAACTGTGCGTGATTTTGTAATATCTTGGACCACCTTATCTACCTCTTCGTCGCTGACAGATATAGTCTCTGGTTTAAATTTAAGATCAACATAACTTCCGAGTTTTATATTAGGGAACAGAGATAGTAAGACTTCGAATTTTAAAAGGTCTTTGGAATTTTCAAGAACCTTTAGATCACTATAGGAGATAAAATCCAACTTTTCTTTTTTGACTACGTTCGAAAGACTATTCTCAATTGCCATATTGAGGGCCTCTTGTCTGATATGGTCTTCGCCAACTTTTTTACGAAATATATCCGGCGGCGTTTTGCCGGGACGAAATCCCTCTAGTGTGCTTTGCTTTATCATCGCCTGCTCGGTAGCCTCTATAAATCCGGCCAAATCGGAACTATCTAAATCAATAGTTAGTTTAACTCGACTGTCCTTTAGCTCTGTAACCTTATGTTCCATATTATTCTTCTGTTTTTATATCTGGACTTTCTCCTTCTGATATCGAGACAGGAGTCTCCAGATCAACTTCGCTTTCTTTTGCGGTCTTCGTTGATTCTGCACTTTCAGATTCAACTGAAGTCTCGCCTTCAGCTACCACCTCTGCTTCTGCGGATTTTATTTCGCCCTGAGGAGCGCGAACATCTATCTTCCAGCCAGTTAATTTGGCCGCCAGACGAACGTTCTGGCCGCTTTTTCCAATAGCAAGTGAGAATTGATCATCAGCAACTTCGACTAATGCGTGGTGGTGTGCTTCGTCTAAAATTTTGACATTTAAAATCTTCGCCGGAGAAAGTGCTTGCGCGATAAAACGTTCTGTGTCCTCACTCCATTCAACAATATCTATCTTCTCACCACTAAGCTCGTTAATAACAGTTTGGACACGAACACCTTTCTGGCCAACCAAAGAGCCGATGGGATCAACGCCGCTCTCATGGGAGAGTACGGCGATCTTTGAACGAGACCCGGCTTCGCGAGCAATCGTACGAATTTCTACAGTGCCAGCTTCAATCTCCGGCACCTCAAAGCGGAATAGTTGCAAAACCAAATCTGGATGAGAGCGACTTAGTAGAATAACTGGCCCCCTGTTTGTCTCATCAACTCGCAATATTAAAAAACGCAAACGTTGACCGATACGATAACGATCATTCGGTAATTGCTCTATGGGCAAGAGTAGTCCGGTAGTGCGTCCGATATCGACATAAACCATGCGACCTTCGATGCGCTGAACCAAACCAGAGATAATCGATCCCTCCTTGTTTTTAAATTCAGCATACACGACTTCTCGTTCAACCTCTCTAAGACGTTGTATCACCACCTGCTTTGCTGTTTGCGCGGCGATACGACCAAAATCTGTTTTGGTTTCAAGAGGAAAGGTAACTTCCTCACCGACATTAATATTAGCATTTATGCCACGAGCATCATCTATTGTAATATATTTTTCGGGATTAAAACGCACTCGAGCATCTTCTGGGCTTTGTTCTTCTGATTCTAAAACCTGCCTATCTGGACCTTGGCGATTAGATCTATCTTCATATTCTTCTTTTACGCCTGCATCTGGTACTGGACCAACGACATACCCCTCTTCGTCGAACCCCTCAACCACAAATTTGACCTGCCATATAGTAAACTCGCCCGTAGTTCGATCAAGATTAGCTCGAATGACCTGGCCTTTCTCGCCATAGTCTTTTTTATAAGCAGCCGAAACAGCCGCTTCTATCGTCTCAACTATCTTATCTTCGGGAATCCCTTTTTCTTCGGCAATCTGCTGAATCGCTGAAATAAATTGTTTGGTATCAAGCATAGTATATAAACATTATGACCCCTGTTAAAAAGGAAATCCGCACCTCGGCGGACATACTCTTTCATAAGTCACTCTGTTCTGTATGTATCCATAATACAAAAGATAAAAGAGAAAGTCAAATAATTATTATCTGATCGTGACTCAATCGGCGCGAATGCTTATCGAACAGTCGTTTTCAGCCAATAAGCTAGACATCCAGTCAAGTTATACACATTTTAGGGCATATATCAACAAGTTATCCCCACTTATTCCCTTTGACGGAGCCCTCGGGAGTTGATAGACCAAAGATACTTCAGTGATATAATATATCTATGGTCAATATCTCAACACAGTCACAAAAAAAGACAGCGGAATTGGAAAAAAAGCTCTCGTCGCTTGAGAGCGTTGAGGTTGAGAGCAACGTCAAAGAAGAAGCCAAAAAGCTATCCTTGCCGTATGTTGATCTGTCTTCTTACCCCGTCAACGTTAACGCCCTATTTCTACTTAGTGAGCAAGACTCGCGTACTGGACAGTGCGCTGTTGTTGAAAAGGCTGGGCAGACTATCACAATCGCGGTTAGAGACCCTAAAAACAACCAGACTCTATACATATTAAACACACTGAAGGACAGGGGGTTTACAATAAATCAAGTCTTAGTATCTGAAGTTGGCCTTGAAAACGTATGGAAACGCTATAGCGAACGCCAAGAAATCAGATTTGAGAATCCAGGCATTTTAGAAATAGGCGAGGCGGATATCAAATCGATAGAGGATATCGCTAATAAATTAAGTAATCTAGCCGTCACTGACATTTTGGAGAGTATTATTGCGGCGGCGCTTAAGGCAGGATCTTCGGACATTCACCTTGAGCCAGAAGAAAAGAGTGTTCGTCTGCGTTTTCGTATTGATGGGGTGCTTCGAGATGTAACAAACATCAATCACGACACATATCCGGGAGTATTGTCTCGTATAAAAGTAGTCTCCGGGCTCAAACTCAATATTCACGATGCGCCGCAAGATGGTCGTTTTACAATCCGCCAGAATAAAAAAGATACTGATGTTCGCGTTTCGATATTACCCGGTGCCTATGGCGAGAATGTAGTCGCTCGTATTTTAAACCCAGAAGCAGTTACCCATAAGATCGAGGACCTCGGTATGCGACCGGCGCTTTTGGCAGAAACTCGTGAGGTATTAAAGAAAACAACTGGCGCCTTATTGACAACGGGACCGACCGGATCAGGAAAAACGACTACACTCTATGCGTTCCTTGAGGAAGTAAACAATTCTGGCGTTAAAATCATCACCATAGAGGACCCAATCGAGTATCACGTTCAAGGGGTTTCACAAACACAAGTGGACGATACGGCTGACTATACATTTGCTGATGGTTTGCGATCGATTATGCGACAAGATCCGGACGTGATTCTGGTTGGAGAAATTCGCGATGGTGAGACAGCCGAGATCGCCATGCAGGCAGCGCTTACAGGACACTTTGTTTTTTCAACACTTCACACCAACGACGCCGCCGGAGCCATTCCGAGACTGATTGATCTAGGCGTAACTCCCATTACTATAGCTCCGGCTATCAAAGCGGTTATGGCCCAACGCCTTATTAGGCGCATATGTAGCGCCTGTGCTGAGAAGAAGTCAATCACAGCAAGTGATAAGGCGACGCTAGAAAAATATTTTAAAAATCTACCGGATAAACAAGCGATTGATATTAGCTCCATTTCCGAGCTTACATATCCAAAAGGTTGTGATGCCTGTGATAAATCAGGATATAAAGGACGCGTCGGGGTATTCGAACTTTTTACTATTGATGACGAGATCGAAAAGTTAATTCTACAATCACCTGCGATATCGACAGTCAGGGATATTGCGATTAAAAAGGGCATGGTCCCGATGTTGCAAGACGGTTTATTGCGAGTAATTGAAGGTATGACAACCGTCGATGAGGTGATTAGAGTAGTTGGAACGTAAACGAACCCTGACAATCCGCAAGCACTCTCCCGCATCTTAATAAAACGCGGGGTAGAATAATAGCGAGGTATATCCCAGTCGAAACCAAGATACCCGTCAACAAGAATATTCCAATTGAATCCGATGTCTCCAACAAGATTCATGTGCCTGCGGATTGTCAGGGTTCGTATCAAAAACTTACTACGTAACAACAAATTTAATAAAAAAGCCTTGTAATAACAAAGCTTTTTTACAAAGAATGTGCTTAAAGTATACCAAATATTACCACTATGTCAAGGCCAGTCGGTACAGAAAATATCATCGCAAGCCCATCGCAGAATAATGACGAAGTCACCTTTGACTTAGCTCTTCGGCCACAGGCATTTGATGAGTACATCGGCCAAGAACAGGTTAAGCGCAATTTAAAAATATTAATTGGTGCCGCAAGCAAACGAGGCGAGGCTCTGGAGCACATCCTAATACATGGCCCATCGGGTCTAGGTAAGACGACACTATCCTATCTTATAGCAAAAGAATTTGGCGCAGCCATAAAAATCACATCTGGCACTGCGCTTGAAAAGGCTGGTGATATTGGATCCATTCTTACTGGCCTTAGCGATGGTGATTTTTTGTTTATTGATGAAGTGCATAGGCTCAACAAGGCAGTCGAGGAGACGCTATACCCGGCAATGGAGAACTACAATCTAGATATTATTATCGGCAAAGGTGTCTCGGCAAAAACACTACAAGTGAAGCTCCCGCGCTTCACTCTGATCGCCGCCACCACAAGAATATCGCTTTTATCCAACCCGTTTCGCTCTCGTTTTGGCGCACATTATAAGTTAGATTTTTATACAACCGAGGAAATCAGTCGAATATTAGGTCGCTCTGCGAGACTGCTGAATATAGAGATAGACAGCGATGCACTTACAATCATCGCGCAAGCATCTCGCCTGACACCACGTATCGCGAATAGACTACTAAAGCGCGTCCGAGATTATACACAAGTCCAAAATGCCGAACGCATCACAAAGTCATTAGCTCTTCTGGCGCTGGAGCTCATTGGCATTGATAATATTGGTCTTGATGATACTGATCGAAAAATATTGCGGATAATAGGTCAAAACTTCCAAGGTGGTCCGGTTGGACTTAAATCAATAGCCGCCGCCATAGCAGAAGAAGAAGAAACCGTTGAAGATGTTTATGAACCCTACTTACTACAACTCGGCTTGATTGCTCGCACAAGTCGAGGTAGAGTAATAACCGATATCGGTAGGGTTCACATAGGCTTAGCTGTCGAACAAAGAGAACAATCTTTTCTATGATTATTAATTCTATAACATCTTTCCTGAGCACCAACCTACCTTCGTTATTACTATTTATTATTCTTGCCGTTTTTATTGTCGGTATATTGTCTATACTCTATCACCTCATTCGATTTGGAATCGGAGCAATTACTAAAATAGTAGCTGTGCTTTTATTAATAGCCGCCTTTATTGGCGTTAGTGCAGTACTATATTTTTATAGTCGCGTTGATTTCGCTGATATTATTTCGTTGATTACTGGCAATTTTAATTTTTAAATATGCATAAAGTATTTATAAACCAGAAAGAGTACGAGACTGTACGAATCCTATTGCGCAGACATTATCTTTTTCTATTGGCTATATTTTTAATGTTTGGCATTCTGGCGCTTATCCCTATATTTGGCTACGCTCTTTTAACTAGATTTATCACAATACAGCCTGCTGTACAAAATCTCATATTCTTCTTCATTAGTGTCTACTATCTTTTTTGGATTTATGGTTTTTTCTATTCCTTAGCTGATTATCTATTAGATGTTTGGCTTGTCACCGATCATCGTATAGTCGACATGAAACAAAATGGCCTTTTTAACCAAGATATCGCCGAAACCAGACTTAGTAACGTCCAAGATGTATCGGTAAGTATCAAGGGAGTTTTAGCGACATTATTTAGTTTTGGAAATGTCGTCATTCAAACCGCCGGCGCAAAACAAGTCTTCGAATTTCAACAGATACCAAATCCGGTTCGCGTCAAAGATACCATACTGAGACTCTTCGATGAATTCACTCGCACCCATGTCGGTGGCACCGAGATACACGAAGAATCAACTCCCACATAATTATGAAAGTTATCGTTGCCGCTATCGTCTTTTTTATTACCGCCACAGGGCTCATCCTCTCCACACGTACAGATACAGCTGGCAATGCCGTCATCTCCAATTCGCTGACGCCATCAATATCAATAACTAAAAACAGCTCCAGGACTGCGACTATTAATCAAGCTATTACGACAGCTAGTACTAAGGCACTTCGAACTACAGAGGCCACGCTCATACCAGTACAGACTCCGGCGCCTTCGCAAACGTATACAGAGACAATAACACCAACAAAAACACCGACACCGACAGTATTAATACCGACAGCTACAACGCCGCCTAAAACCCTCACTCCAATACCGACAATACTTACACCAAGTCCCGTCACGATAACTTCTACGCCAACACCCACAACAACACCACAAACGCCGGTTCCAACTCCAGAGCCAACAACCAGCACGACTACAAGTAACCATATCTATTACACCAGTTCTTATAAGACATCTAAATACTACTACTGCGATACCGATAATGCCTGGAAGGGGCTTTCACCAAACAACCTAAAATCATTTTCATCGCCCGAAGCATTACTTGCAGAATTCTCAAATCGCAGTCTACATGAACCGTGTAAATAAATAATATGTCCGGACATTCGAAATGGTCGCAGATCAAACATAAAAAAAGGGGAGGTCGCTGACCAGAAAAAATTAAATTTTTAATATACAACCTTTATTATGCGAATACTTGGTATTGATCCAGGAACATCACTCATTGGTTATGGTGTTATCGAATCACAAAAATCAAAAAATATATCCTTGGCGCATGGCGCCATCAGAACACCACCCAAAATTCCAACACACGAACGAGTCGCCGAGGTCGAGCGTTTTTTACACAAATTGATAGAACAGTATAAGCCCGATCTCGTCGCTATCGAAAAATTATTTTTCTTCAAAAATGCCAAAACGGTCATGGCAGTCAGTGAAATGCGTGGCGCACTAATGATGATTGCCAGCAAACATCAACTGCCGGTGCGCGAGTTTACGCCGCTTCAAGTTAAGCAGGCGGTAACAGGCTATGGTCGTGCTGAGAAGCATCAGATACAACAAATGGTCACAATAATCTTGAATTTAAAAGAAGTTCCAAAGCCCGATGATGTTGCTGATGCTTTAGCTATTGCAATTTGCTGTGCGAATACTATAGTGTACCAATAATACTTTTTGTCTCCAAATTTTTTAACAGACTCCCCGACAAGATTTGAGTGGTAGGTCTTAATATAATTTGGCGAAAAAAGCAGATTTATGAGTAACGAAGAATATCGCTACCGTCTTGATGATGAAGAAGAAAATGATGATTTAGATGAAGATGAAGACGAAGAAGAAGAGGAAGAAGATGATGAGGACGAATCTTAATTTTTTAGCTTTAGATTATTTGCATTTTATAAAGAGTCATATTATAGTATCCCCGAACCATAACACTGCTTGTATCTGGATCGCGTGTCGCTTATTTAAACGGTGTGTCAATTCAGATAGGAGAGGTACACAGTATGATTCAAGAAGAATATCGTCTCGATGGTGAGACAACCGAGGCTACACCAGCAGCAGAAGAAAAAAATGAAGAACAAGCTGCGTAGTTCTCACTCAATACAAAAACCACTCAACAGGCAGAGTGGTTTTTATTTACTGATGTAGAGCCTAGCTCTCGTCTATTTTTAAAAACCGGTGCGAACCAATTTGAATTATATCGCCTTTTTTGATGGCGATATTTGGATTGTCTATTTTTTCACCATTAATTGAAATGCCTTTTTGCTCAACCAGACGACGCACTTCTGATTTTGAGACAATAACTCCACTATTGTTTAAAACATCAGCTAAACTTTCATTATCCGAAGTAGGTGAGTAGCTTTTAATATCCTTAGGAATTTCTTTTTCAGTAAATTCTTTCTGCGACTGATCGGCGGCAATATCACCATGATATATGCGTGTAATTTCGTGTGCTAAGGCCAATTTAAAATCACGATAATCAGTGGAATTCTCATCAGATTTTTTCTGCCATGCTTTTATTTTTTGCCGACCATTTTCAGTATCACACACTTCGGTACACAGTTCAAAGACAGTCTTAATCATCTCATCTGGAATAAAAGCCATAACCTTACCAAACATTTCTCGAGGAATCTCATCAAGAGCGATAAGTCCGCCCTCGCTCTTGCTCATTTTTTTACCAGAATCGGCATTAACCAATAATCGTGTTGCTAATACTATTTTGTCTTTTTTTAAATATTCTTTTTCGAGATCGCGACCAATAAGCATATTAAAAATCTGATCGTTGCCGCCAATCTCGCCATCAACTTCAAGTGCCACCGAATCATAGCCCTGCATTAATGGGTAAAAGAACTCGTGTAAATAAATCGGTTTTTTATTTTTAATTCTCTCCTGAAACATATCTCTCTCTAAAAGCTGTTGCACTGTCACTCTACTGGAAAGATCGAGTACGCGCTCGAGGTTAAGAGATTCAAGCCATGTCCTATTGTAGACAATATCAAAACTATCTTCTTTAAGAATTTTATGCACTTGATCGACATAGGTCAGCATATTCTGCTCTATCTCTTCTGATGATAATGTAGTGCGAGCGGCGGCTTTATCCATAGGATCACCTATACGAGCAGTAAAATCGCCGATAAGAAGAGTAATTTTATGTCCAAGTTCAGAGATGTGTTTTAGTAAGAATAATGGAACTGTATGTCCCAGATGAAGAGATGGTCCAGTAGGATCAATACCGAAATAAAAATGCAGTTGCTCTTCTAAGGCAAAGCGCTTAAGCACCATCTCGCGATTAGGGAAAAAATGCATTATACGACCGCCATCTTCTTCTAAACGTAAAATAATATCTATCGCTTTTTTGTCGGTATTTATAGTCATATTTTAAATTATCATATCGTATCAATAGAACCTTGTAAACCGAGTCGTTTTATGTCATAATCGGGGTTCATGTCAAGATATCGTCGCAGAACATTTAGAGACCTTCTTCTTCTCGGTTTTGCCGGTGGTTTTGTTCTTGTTCTTCTTTTTATTTTATTGGTTATTTTTTATGCTGTTCAGTTGCCAGACCCTACCGCATTAGCAACTCGTCGAGTTAGTGAATCAACCAAAATCTATGATTCTTCTGGACAAACCGTGCTCTATGATGTACACGGTGAAGAAAAGAGAACTATTATCTCTTGGGAAGAGATTCCTGATATTGTAAAGAAGGCAACACTCGCTTCGGAAGATAACGATTTTTATAACCATCCGGGGATTGATGTGCGTGGTATTCTAAGAGCTTTTTATACAGATTTTATAACACTAAGCACTTCGCAGGGTGGCTCAACTATCACCCAACAACTAGTTAAGAAATCCATTCTTTATGATGATAAGACTATCTCACGAAAGATTAAAGAAGCGCTTTTATCCATTCAGATAGAACGTAAGTTCACAAAAGATGAGATTTTTTGGATGTACCTCAATCAAATACCATACGGCAATAATGCCTACGGAATAGAGGCGGCAAGTAAAACCTATTTTGGTAAACGAGCAAAACAACTAACACTTTCGGAGGCTGCATTTTTAGTAGGTTTACCAAAAGCGCCGACCTATTATTCTCCATATGGTAAAAATCTCAACGAGTCCATAAAACGACGCGATTTTATTCTGGGCAGAATGTTACAATTAGAGACTATAGAACAATCAGAATACGATGAGGCAATCGGGGAAAAGCTTACTATAAAACCAAAACAAGACAAAATTCAAGCACCACATTTTGTAATAATGGTCCGTGATTATCTAATAAAAAAATATGGCGCAGATACTGTAGAGAATGGTGGTCTAAATGTTGTCACAACTCTGGATCCTGATCTACAAACAATAGCGGAAGATGTTGTCACAAAATATGGCGATATTAATGAAAAACGCTATAAAGCAGGTAATGCGGCTTTAGTTTCAAGTGATCCTAAGACCGGCGCTATACGAGCAATGGTCGGATCTAGAGATTATTTTAATACCGAGAATGATGGCAATTTTAATGTCACGCTATCACATAGACAACCAGGTTCTTCTTTTAAGCCTTTCGCCTATGCCACCGCTTTTGATAAAGGTTTTACAGACTCAACTATTCTTTTTGATCTACCAACTGAATTTAGTCCGAGTTGTGATTCGTCTGCCAAACAGATAAAAGATTCCTATGGGCAGAAATGTTATAACCCCCAAAATTATAATGGAACTTATAGCGGCCCAGTAACCGCGCGGCAAGCACTTGGTCGTTCTTTAAATGTACCTTCTGTTAAAATGCTTTATCTTGCCGGCATTGATGACACCATGTCTTTAGCAAAAGCAATGGGCATTCAAGATCTCGGCAAAAGCAGTCAATATGGTTTATCACTTGTTCTTGGTGGTGCTGAAGTTCGTTTATTGGATATGACGACTGCTTACGGTGTTTTTGCAAACGACGGTATACGAGTTGAACCATATTTTATAGAAAAAGTAACAAAGAGCGATGGCACAGTACTTGAAGAACACGAATTAAAACAAAAACGAGCTATCAACGAACAGATTGCCAGACTTGTAAATGATATTTTATCAGACAATAACGCACGCGGTCCGGTTTTTGGATATAATAGCTCATTATATTTTCCTGATCGCCAAGTTGCCGCCAAGACAGGTACAACTCAAGATAATCGAGATGGTTGGTTGGTTGGTTATACGCCATCTTTAGCTACCGGTGTTTGGACCGGAAATAACGATAATAGTCCTATGACCAGAGAGGGCGCTGGACTTTCAGCGGCTGGTCCAATGTGGCATGAATTTATGGCTCGAGCGCTTGCAAAACAACCTAGAGAATCTTTTATTCAACCCAATCCTATCTCTGTAGACAAAACCATGCTAAATGGCAATTATAATGGTCCTTTTGGTATTCACACCATATTATATTATGTCTCAACAAATAATCCCCAAGGATCTTTTCCAAGCTATCCCGAGAAAGACCAGCAATTCCGAAATTGGGAAGATGCCGTACAACGCTGGGTATTTCAATCAGTTAATCAAGAGATAGTTTCTCCAACTCCGACTATCTCACAATAATATTATTTACGAGGATTTTATTTTTATTTAAAAATTCCAATAATTCCTGTCGTACAAAAAATATTTCATTGGCATATATTTTTCTTCTAGTTGTTAAAGTTAGAACATTTCGCTGAAAACGAATATCAGCCAAAATATTTTTTTTATTGGGAAATTTTTTAGAGATAAAATCATTCAAAACATTTTGAATGATTTCTCTCTGCATCGCTTGGCCACTCATTATGCTCTTGTAGCGCTCAAATTGGGAATCTGCTGAACGAAACATATGTTATGAACGTAATGGCATTATGATGTAGATAAAATTCTTATCTGAGTCATTTTTAAGTACTAGTGGATTACCCTCTCCTGTATATTCTAATATAACATTATCACTACGTATCGATTTAAGTCCATCCAATAGATATCTGTAATTCATAGAGACTGCAAATGGTTCATAAGAATCTTGTGTTAATATTGCCGCATTTAATTCTCCGCGATCAGTATTTTGTGAAAATATCTCAAGACGATCTTCTATTAAACGTAAAGTTATATCGGATATTGTTGAAGAAAAAATACTCGCCAACCGTACTGTTTTTTCAAATTCTTGCCGTGGAATTTTTAATGTAGCTATAGAGTTGTTAGGAATAATCCTTTTATAATCAGGATAACGTCCGTCAATAAGACGAGAGACAAATTGAAAATTCTGATTTGATAAAAAGAATTGATTTTCAGATAATTCAAATTCAATATCTTCATCAAGACTATCAATAATACGAATAATCTCGATCGCTGTTGTCCGAGGAATAATAAATTGCTTTGTTATCCCTAAATCACAAGCAAGCTCTTGTTCAGCAAGACGAAAACTATCAGTGGCGGCAAAAATAATTTTATTTTCATGTAATTGTAAAAAAATTCCGCTTAATTCAGGACGTAATTCAGATAGTGATGCCGAATCCAGAACTGATGATAGACCCTGTTTTAATACTCCGCGATTTATGGATATCGGTTCAACTGTTTTATTTGAAGGGATAATCGGGAATTCATGACTATCCATTCCTAATAATTTCGTAGCTATTTTTTCTGTTTGTATCTGAAGTGTATTTTTTACGGCAGTTAGTGTGATTTTTTCGTCATGGATATTTTGAATAAATTCAGAAAATAGTCTTGCCGGCACAACAAGTTCCCCTTCGGCTTCAATCTTTGCACCAATCCAATAATGCATTCCTATCTCCAGATTTGTGGCAGAGAGTCTAAGACGTCCTTGATCTGTCTTTAAAAGAATCCCATTTAAAATTGGTAGACTGTTATTCTTTGCGGCAACATGCTCCACGACCCGAACTGCATTTAGGAGCCTCTGATGATTAATAATTATATTCATATGTTATTACTACTATTATAGGTGTGATTATGGGGATAAGTTATTATTTGTCTATATGTATCAACCGATTATGTTAGATTTTACGTGTGTGTAACTCGGGGATAATTTTGGATAACTATGTGTATAATTTGGAGTGTTTATAAATCGATTACTTATACTCAAGTTTATGCAAAAGTTTTGGCCATACTATCGACATAGTTATAAACAGGCTATAAGTTCTCTATATTTTGGTAGATTCTTTCTTTGATTAAAATAAGTTCTTGCTTAGTGGATTCATTACCATCTTCTTCACGTTTAATTTTTTCATATGCGTGTATTACCGTAGAATGATCTCTTCCTCCAAGTTTAGATCCTATTTCAGGAAAAGATAATTTTATCTCTTCTCGTAAAAGAAACATTGCTATTTGTCGTGGTCGGACAATCTCTTTTTTGCGACTGCGTTTTATCAGATCATTTTGGGAGATATTATAAAATTCGGCGATTATTTTTAGAACTTGCTGATAATTTGTTTTGCGATATGGAGTTGTGAGATATGCGACGAGAAGTTTTTTAATTTCTTTCAGTTCCGGAGCTTTATTATATATTTGACCGAAGGCGATAACACGATTAAGAGCGCCCTCTAGCTCGCGAATATTTTTTTGAATATTAGTGGCGATATATCCAAGACTATCCTCATTAAGCATAAAATCTTTTTCTCGACATTTTACTTTTAAGATAGCTAATCTGGTCTCATAGTCAGGGATACCAACGTCAGCTATCATACCGCCTTCAAAACGCGAACGTAAACGTCCTTCAAGTGCCGGGATAGCACTAGGTTGGCGATCAGAAGACAAAATAATCTGTTTATTTTTGCTATAAAGTTCGTTGAACGTGGCAAAAAATATCTCTTGCGTACGCTCTTTACCGGCAATAAATTGAATATCATCAATAATAAGACAGTCTATTTTGGCGTATCTTTGTTTGAGCTCTTCTATTGTTTTGTTTTTTATCGATTCTATAATATCCGAAGTCATTCTCTCGGAAGAGATATAAGCGACTTTTTTCTCTGGCATCAGCGCGCTTATCTGATTGCCGGCCGCTTGAATAAGATGTGTTTTACCAAGACCAACACCACCATAAATAAAAAGCGGATTATATGTTTTGCCGATATTCTTTGAAACAGCAATACTGGCCGCGTGGGCAAGCTCGTTATTACTACCAACAACGAATGAGTCGAAAGTATAACGCTTGTTTATATTGGTTGACTTATCAATATCGCTATCGAACGAGTCTTCGTGCTGTAATCTTTCAGGAATAAATTGAGGAAAATGTTTGCGGATAGTTGGTAATGAGTTTAAACCGCCAACAGTATATTTTATCTCGCGAATATCTGGATCAAATTTCGCTATAACGCCAAAAATATTTTTATTAAATTTATTTTCTAACCACTCTTTTACAAAACCATTAGGGACACTTACGAGAATAGAATCTTTTGTGCTAGATAATATATTCGTATTTTTAAACCATGTTGTGAAATTAGCTTTTGAAAGCGAAATTTCCATCTCCGCAAGTACTGCTTTCCATAGTTCTTCTTTCATCATAATGGGAAAAAAAGATGTTGCCGAAAAAATCGTTCAACAGTCTCGTTACTATACACACTTTCAAATTAAAAAGTAAAATTTATAATTTATTTTTTAATCTATGGCCATAATATAGCCAAATCATTTTTTAAAAGAGTTGATAAGATGTGTATAACTGGATAAAGAATAACAAGTATTGACTAATCTTATTTTTTTTGTTATCACTAATATGTAGTAGTAATACTTTTTAGCACATATTTACTATGAAAATCACACTCTATAGACCAAAGAAAAAGAAGCGAAAAAAGAAGCATGGTTTTTTGAAGCGGGCAGAATCCAAAAACGGCAAAAAAGTTCTTGCGCGTCGTCGGGCAAAAGGCAGAAAGAAATTAACCGTTTAAAGATTAATGTCTTTTTTAAAAAAACATCGTCTTCGAACAAAAAAACAGTTCGACGAGATATTTAAGAGGGGTAAAAGCATACGCGGCAGTTTTTATTTAGCCAAATATATACCGAATAATCTATCTAATAGTCGTTTTACCATCATGGTTTCTAAAAAGATTGTCTCGGGCGCGGTGGCTAGAAACAAAATGCGTCGGCGAATACGCGAGGCATGGCGTATGTATGGTGGTCTTTCGTCGGCGTTTGATATTATATTTAATATACAAAAGCCAACCAATCTTTCGAGTTTGGAGATACAAAAAGAAATGCGCGATCTCAATTTACCCCATTAATATTTATTTAATGAAAGATATACTAAAAAAGTTTATATTAGGCCTAATCCGCTTATATCAAAGAACTATCTCGCCATCACACGGTATTTATCTTTTAGCTCCCTGCTGTCGTTATTATCCTTCTTGTTCTGAATATACAGCGAAAGCCATTAGTCATTTCGGATTATTTCGCGGGATAATTATGGGCTGTTGGCGTATCGCGCGTTGCCAGCCTTTTTCTCGTGGTGGCGTGGATGATATCAAAATATGATTCAATTTTTCAACACAATTCTTTTTTATCCAGTCTTTAATTTACTGGTTTTAATATACAATACAGTCGCATTTCAGGACTTTGGTTTAGCAGTTGTTATATTGACCATAGGTGTGCGTTTAGTGCTATCGCCATTATCTATAAGGGCGATCCGTTCTCAGCGTGAGATGAGCGCGATACAGCCCCAGATAAAAGAGCTCCAGGAGCGTCACAAGGGCAACCGTGAAGAGTTGGGGCGCGCGACGATGGCACTCTATAAAGAACATAAAGTTAACCCTTTTGGTGGCTGTTTGCCCCTATTGGTTCAGATACCGGTACTCTTGGCACTATATAGCGCTTTTAGCGCCGCATTTAATCCGGCTAGTTTTGCAAATATCTATTCTTTTATTACAAATCCCGGCACGATTAATCCGCTAACTCTTGGTTTTATTGATCTTACTAAAACCAGTCCCATATTAGCCATACTAGCCGGCGGACTTCAATTTATTCAATCTTGGCAATCACAAAAGTTAACTCCGGCTAGCAATCAACAGATGGCCGGCATGAATAAGCAATTATTGTATTTTTTCCCAGTCATCGTTATAATTATCTCTTGGAAATTACAAACTGGAATCGTATTATATTGGGTCGCAACGACCTTATTCTCAATAGTCGAATTAATATATATATCCAAGAAATATCATGTCCGATCTTAATCATATATTTAAGGAGACAACAAAAGCCTGCTTAGAAAAGCTTGGTATTAGCGCCGAACTTTTGTTTTTGGATATACCAGAGAAAAAGCTTAAAGTTATAAATATTAAACCATCAGCTAACGATTCCCAAATTCTTATTGGTAAACATGGACAAAATCTAAGCGCTTTAGAACACTGTGTTAGATTGATAGCTTTCAAAAAAATAACAGAGCAAGCGGATCAAAATATTAATGACATTAATTTTGTACTCGATGTTGATGACTATCGTAAATTTCGGGCAGAAGAGATCGTCTCACTAGCTAAAACCACCGCAGAGCGTGTTTCTAACACTCGACGAGCAGAGGCTTTGCCGCCGATGACATCATATGAGCGTCGCATAGTGCATGTTGAGCTGGCTGGATTTAGTGATCTTCATACAGAGAGCATCGGACAAGAACCTCGACGCCGAATCGTTATTAAACCAGACTCGGCACTGTTTTTGTGAAATCGTTAACATTTAATGTTGGCATTACGACACTAGCCCGTATTATTACGGGCCTTGTTGGTCTATGGGTAATAAGAATTCTAACTACAGCTTTGGGACCGACTGGTTATGGCTACTATAACACCATAATCGCCTATCTTTTTTTGTTTAGCTCGCTTGCTGATGGTGGTTTGCAGGCGATTTTTTTACGAGAAATCTCAAAAAATCCTAGCGATGAAGAAAAATTAGCTAGCAATGTCTTTACTCTCAGATTATTCTTAAGCGTTGTTTTCGTTATTGTGGCAAATGTGATCGCATTTTTTCTGGGATATCCGGCACTAGTTCGCTGGGGTATATTTATCGCATCTTTCTCGTCGGTTGGCGTTTCCTTGGCGCAAGTTCTTCAGCCGATTTTTCAAAAACGCATGGCGCTATCGGCACTGGCCTTTAGCGACATTGTATCAAGAGCGGTACAAGTGGTGCTTTTATTAACGCTCATGAAGATAGGGGTTGGATTGCTGTTTTTTGTGATAGTTATGGCCATTTCCGAACTTGTTCGTTTTGGAGTCGTATTCGTTGCAAGCTATCGTTTTTATCCAATAAGGTTTTCGATAAATTTAGCAACCTGGAAAAATATTTTAAAATCAGCTTTTCCTGTAGCCATCTCGCTTATTTTTATTCTTATATATTTTAAACTCGATACTATAATACTTTCAATAATGAAATCAGGATATGAAGTCGGTATCTATTCCATTTCTTACAAAATTTTAGAATTGCTTTTGTTTTTACCGGCGACATATGTCGGACTTATCACGCCGATATTAGCTCGTACGGCGTACCGTCGTAGTTTTATTACCAACTTTCAGAATGGCTTTGATATTATATCAATCTTTGCTTTGCCTTGTGGAGCCATTTTGGCGATACTGTCGCCACAGATTATTTTATTTATCGCCGGCGCTACATTTTTACCGGCAGCCGGAGTTTTAGCGGTATTGAGTTTGGCGATAGTTGTTATTTTTTATAGCACGCTTTATTCGCAATCAATCATAGCTCTTAACCTACAGAGAAAGACGATGATTATATATTTTTTGGCGCTACTTCTAAATGTTGCCCTGAATATTATTTTTATTCCAAAGTATTCTTATTATGCCGCCGCTTGGGCCACTGTTGCCACAGAGATTTTTGTAAATGCGGGCATTGGTTTCTACATCTTTAAAGCTATGAAATTTAAACCAGTACTAACTCGTTTTTATAAGGCCATTTTTGCGACGCTATGTATGGGCGCCTTGATATATTGGACCCGTTCTTCTTTAATATTGTCCATAAGCTTAGCGCCAATATATTTTCTAGTGCTTTTTTTGGTTGGTGGATTTAACCGCCAAGAATTGCGTCAGTTTTTCTCGTTGCGCCAACCAGTCTATCCAGAATCTAATCTCGAGTGATCGGAAAGATTGATAGTTTACCAGTTGTAGCTAAGGTAATAAAATAATTCTCATCAAGGGTTAAAAATGGTGCTTGAGCAAAGTCTTTTATCTGATCGTCCAGAGCAAGGACTACTTTTGTTTTTTCTGGGGCTTCTACTGCTAGGCGTACAAGTTTTTGTCCGTCTGGAGATTTGGTTAAGCAAAATATATTATTACTATCTATGCTCCAGGCACAATCTGAAGCTTGGGCGTCTATGCTAATATCATTAACTATCTCGCCCCCGACACGCTTTATGGCAATATGTCGTTTTGAATCAGGCTTTGTATAGTATGTGTATAACAAATATTCACCATTTGGAGACCATTGATTTTCGGTAAGATATAACTCACTAATAAAATTATTAAGTAATTTTGTCTCGGTATTTAGGATAAATATAGTTGTTTCGTTGTACGCTTCGCGGCGTAAAACAGCGATATTATTGTCATTAAGCCAGCGTATCTGCCAATCGGTTGAGCGAGTAGAAAATATATCTTTGTAAGTCTCTAGGTCTGGGTCGCCAATTCGGATAATAGCGCTCCCATCGTCATTTAAAAATAAGTATGAGATGAGATCACCTGATTTATTAAAGCTAATTTGAGATATGTTGTTCGGATAGATCCGTGATTTTTTACCGAGTGCATCGGTGTATATAAACTTATCGCCA
>CAYUQA010000086.1:0-1852 GCA_964446135.1 uncultured Candidatus Saccharibacteria bacterium
ATCAGTCAACACCATGACCCTCCTTGACCTTTTAAGGAGATACAACGAGGTCAAAAAAACTTCTTAAGATGATACACAAAGTCCGCGATCTGAAATATGGTCGCGGTCTTCTTTTTGTCAGGAAGTAGATAAAGGGGTCAAGATAAAGGGGTCAGGTACCTTTGATTCGCCTTTCACGGGTAAAAAGTGGCAGGAATTTTTTATTCATACACTTACAACATCCTTATAAACTGGAGTATATAAGGATGTGGTGTATAGCAAGGACGGTCATTGCTACATACAACGAATCAAACCAATATGAAAAATGAATTTTTGACGGATACGAGGATGACCGGACTGCTGTATTTGGGTTTGGCAATCACGGGGATTTTTGGGTTCAGTGAGGAAAATGGTAAAATGTAAATATGAAGAAGAAAGTTTTTAATAACAAGGTGGTGATTTATCAGGCCAAGTCCGGGGCTATCGAGCTACGGGGTGACTTTGCCAAGGAGACGGTATGGGCCACACTCGATCAAATGGCTGACGTTTTTGGTCGCGATAAGTCGGTTATTTCGCGCCACTTAAGCAATATTTACAAGGAAGGCGAGCTTGAGGAAAAGGCAACTGTTGCAAAAAATGCAACAGTTCAAATCGAGGGTAAGAGGCGCGTGGAGCGTGTTATGGAGTACTACAATCTAGACGCTATTCTTTCTGTAGGTTACAGAGTAAATTCAAAAACCGCCACCCAATTTCGTCAATGGGCTACAAAGACATTACGAACGCATATCGTCGATGGCTATACCATAAATAAATCACGCATAGTAAAAAATTATGCGGTATTTCTTGACGCAGTTGAGAAAATAAAGTTGCTACTGCCCGAGAGTGGCACGGTAGATGCCAAGAGCGCCCTTGAGCTCATCAAGATGTTTGCCGATACGTGGGTGTCTATTGATGCCTATGACAAAGACGCCTTCCCAACAAGTGGAGTGAGCAAGAAGCAGGTTAAGTTTACCGCGCAGGAGCTGGAGAGCTCACTTGCTCTGTTCAAAGTAGAGATACAGAAAGGCGGGCAAGCCGGTGATCTCTTTGGCGCAGAGCGACAGACTGGATCAGTCTCGGGTATATTGGGGAATGTTTTTCAATCTTTCGGCGGCAAAGATTTGTACCCAACGCTCGATGAGAAGGCGGCCCACCTGCTGTATTTCATGATCAAAAATCATCCCTACAGTGATGGTAACAAGCGTCACGGCGCATTTTCTTTCATCTGGTTTCTAAAACGGACTGGCCTACTTCGCACCGACAAGATGACTCCAACCGCCCTCACGGCCTTGACCCTTTTCATCGCCGAGAGTGACCCTGCTCACAAAGACCGTATGATCGGCCTTGTCTTGATGCTACTAAAGAAATAAATTGGACTGCTGTATTTGGGTTTGGCAATCACGGGGATTTTTGAGCCATAATCGTGAAAAATTAGATAAAAAAGCACTTTTTCACGATTATGGATCAAAAATTCTTCGTGAATTCGGCGCTAAAATTCTTTGATTTATCAAAGAAATATTGGTATAGTTGCCTAACGCTATGACTATTTCAAAAAATCTTAGACGAGTCGCTTTGATTGGTATTTTTGTCGTCTTTGTTCTTTCTTCAAGTATTGTCGCTTTTGTTACCGATTGGTGGTGGTTTTCCGAAGTTGGCCACACTCAAATCTTTATTAAGTCCCTCGTCGCTAAACTAGCGTTGTTTTCGGCAGCGGGAATTTTTGCCGCCGTTTTTCTGGCTCTAAATTTCTCTCTGGCGCTTCGTTCTAAAGTCCCATGGATGATGGTTGTGCCGGAATCCTTATTTGGTAAACAGGTAGTGTTGGACGGTCGCA
>CAYUQA010000087.1:0-6481 GCA_964446135.1 uncultured Candidatus Saccharibacteria bacterium
CACCAAATACGCAAACGAAGTAATATTGTCCACACATATTCCTGACTCAAACACTCAAAATAATATATTTAGATTTGGTGTCGCAAAATCAGACCAGAGACATCCCTAAACACATCTCCGCGCTCCTGATCATGCCCGAGATAAACTTTTTTGTCAGGAGATCCAAATACGATCCTGCCGACGGGTAATTGTTCGCTCATAGACTTTTCCCTTTCTTGAAAAAAACTGGCAATACAGATACAATATAATAACACTACAATTCGTCAAATGTCAACAGAACTTCCGAAAGCATACAATCCACAGGATCACGAAGGCGAAATCTACAGACGCTGGCAAGAAAGCGGTTTTTTTAATCCCGATAATTTACCTGACCGCACCGAACCATTCACTATAGTCATGCCACCGCCCAATGCCAACGGCGATCTTCATGCCGGCCACGCACTCTTTATAACGCTTGAAGATATTATGACTCGCTACGCGCGTATGCGCGGTAAAAAAGCGCTTTGGATTCCGGGCGCTGATCACGCCGGTTTTGAAACGCAAATCGTGTATGAGAAAAAATTAGAAAAAGAGGGCCGTTCGCGTTTTGAGATTCCACGCGACCAACTCTATCAAGAAATTTTTGACTTTACCCAAACCAACAAAGAAAATATGTACCAGCAAATCCGTCAGCTCGGCGCCTCTTGCGACTGGTCGCGGGCCAAATTTACTCTTGATCCAGATGTTGTAGTAGAAGTCCAAAAGACATTTGTCAGAATGTTTGATGATGGACTGGTTTATCGGGGCAAACGCATTATCAACTGGTGCACCAAACACCAGACATCGCTCTCGGATGTTGAAACTGAATTTATAGAAAAGAATGATCCATTTTACTATCTGCAATATGGGCCTTTTGTGATCGCCACTGCTCGACCGGAAACCAAATTCGGCGATAAATACGTCGTCATGCATCCTGATGATCCACGCTATAGCCAATACAAAAATGGCGAAAAAATCACCCTCGAATGGATCAACGGTCCGATTACCGCGACGATCATCAAAGACGACGCCATTGATCCAGCGTTTGGTACTGGTGTCATGACCATCACGCCATGGCATGATGCGATTGATTTTGATATTGCACAACGTCATCAACTGGACAAAGAACAAATCATCGATCTTCGGGGTAAACTCCTCCCGATCGCCGGTAAATTCGCCGGCATGAAAATCAGCGAAGCGCGAGCAAAGATAGTAGAAAAACTAAAAGAAAAAGGTTTACTTGTAAAAATAGACGAGAGCTACAAACACAACGTTCGAGTGTGTTATAAATGCGAAACCGCAATAGAACCGCAGATCCAAGATCAATGGTTTGTGCGCATGGCATCTTTGGCCGAGAAAGCGCTCGACTCGGTCAAAAAGGGCGAGATAAAATTTATCCCCGATCGTTTTGAAAAAGTTTTTAGTTATTGGATGGAGCATTCGATCGACTGGAACATATCACGACAAATTATCTGGGGCATTCGCATACCAGCCATGATCTGTGATAAATGCGGACAGGGTTGGCCAGAATCACAAGCGCCACAAACCTGCCCAGAATGTTCTGACACACCTCGCCCAGACAATGACACTTTTGACACCTGGTTCTCATCAGGCCAATGGCCACTTTTGACACTTGGTTATCCTAATGGCAAAGATTTTAAAAATTTCTATCCGACATCGGTCATGGAATCGGGTTATGATCTTATTTTCAAATGGATCCCGCGCATGGTGATTTTTGGCCTCTATCTGGCTGATAATGTTCCATTTCGTACCGTCTATCTGCATGGCCTTGTCAACGATGCTCAAGGCAAGAAAATGAGCAAGAGTAAGGGCAACGTCATCAGCCCGATAGAACTGACCGAACAATTTGGCACCGACGCCTTGCGTATGGCACTAATAGTCGGCAACACACCGGGTATGGATTTGGCGCTTGCACCAAATAAGATCAAGGGCTACAAACATTTTGCAAATAAACTCTGGAACATCGCGCGTTTTATTTTGATGAATAACGATGACACGCCGATAGAACCACCAAAAATCTCTGAATACAACCAAAAACATCTCGCCGAACTCAATGGCCTCGTGGCTGAAGTTACAGACTATTTTGAGAAACACAGATATCATCTAGCCGCTGAAACGCTCTACCACTATGTTTGGCATACTTTTGCGGATAAAGTCATCGAGGAGAGCAAAACCATGCTCCAAAGCGAAGATACCGAACTACGCGCATCAGCAAGATGGACGCTGATGAGGATTTTGCGCACTTGTCTCATACTTCTACATCCTTTTATGCCATTTGTTACTGAAGCGATTTGGTCGCATATAGATAGCGATAATCTACTTATCATCCAGCCGTGGCCAGAAGGTGTGCTAAAATAAGCTAGTGGGGATCGTAGCCCAGACATCTATCTTAATTATTTTTGGTTTTGTACCCAGTATTTTCTGGTTGTATTTTTATTTACAAAAAGACTGCCATCCTGAACCACGCTATTTGATAACCAGAACATTCTTGATGGGTATCGCGCTGGCACCGCTTGCCGTGATTAGTCAGGTTTTATTTGGTCGCTTTCTCAATGTCCTAGATCCATCGTACGCAGTAAATAATTCGGCGGCATTTTTTCTTTTCGCGGCATTTGTGGAAGAAGCCGTAAAACTTCTGGCCATCAAATTACTTATACTTAACAACCCCGAGTTTGACGAACCGGTTGATGCCATGATCTACATGATTACTGCCGGTCTGGGCTTCGCCGCCATCGAGAACATTCTGGTCATATTTCAATCGCTACCGAGTGGCGTACCGATTGCCTTCCAGCTTTGGGCGCTCAGGTTTGTAGGAGCGACCATATTGCATGCCTTGAGCTCTGGCATCACCGGCTATTTTCTCGGTCTGGCATGGTTTTACCGTCGCCATAGTGGCAAATTAATATTTGGCGGTCTGGCGCTGGCAACACTTTTCCACTTTGCCTTCAACTATATCTTGCTCGTATTTGATAACCAGATACAAAGTCTCGCTGTATCACTCATTCTTTTAATCATTGGCGGGATTTTGGTATCATATCTGTTTAAAAGGATTAAATTACGGATGTCCACTTAAAACACTCTTGCCGATTCAAAAATATTGATATAATGAAGCTGGATGAATCTTTTCAATGAAGAACAATTTGAAGATGGTGACGAAGCCAAACTAACAGCACTTCAACAAAAAAAGCAAACGGCCAGCGGAGAAGAAGGACAACTTACTATTGACGTCTATCAAACTGACAACGATGTTGTTATTCGCTCGACCATTGCTGGTGTTAGCTCAGAGAATCTCGATATTGCCGTTACCAATGACATGGTCACCATAAAGGGCATGCGCCATCCGGACGAAAAAGTCCATACCGCAGCCTATTATTACCAAGAACTCTACTGGGGTCCTTTTTCTCGTACAGTTATCTTACCCGAAGATGTCGATGCCGATGCCGCCAAAGCCAGTCTCAAAAACGGCATACTGACTCTACGACTGCCAAAACTAGCCAAAACCAAAATAAAGAGGGTCAAAATTTCGTAGAAACATCAGACGACATTTCTGTGGATAAATCCACTTGAGTACCAATACTGTCGCGATATAATAATCTTGGATCCAATGGAAGCTCGGCTTATTAGTCGAGCTTCCATTGGATTTGGTGCTTAAAAAAGCTATACTCAAAGAGTGCACAAACATCATCGTACATTAGTCACCATTGGCGTTCTGTCACTGTCCATCATTGTTCTAGCATTGTATGCTTTTAATCTTGTCTATTTTGATACGGTTATCCATTCTGTTATAGCCCAGACACCACTACAAGTCGGCATCGAAGCAGAGCATCTCGCCTACGCTGTAAGTAACGGCTTTAGACTTGTCAGCGCCCAAGAGAACGACTCATATACTGTGCCGTCAAAGATTCTGAATTCATGGTTCGAAGAATACATGCGTTGGTATACAGGTAAAAACAGTATACGCATCAAACAACCATCCGTCGCTGAATTCCTGACTCCGATAGCGGCCAAGATCAAACAAGCCCCCGAGAATGCCCGTTTTGATTTTGTTGATGGCAGGTTGACCACGAGTATACCGGCTCAAAGCGGCCGCGATCTAAACGTTGACCGCACCATCCGCAATATTTTATTGGCAATCAAAGAAGATCGATCATCGGCCGAGATTGCCTTTGATCTCATAGCTCCGACTATCACTGCTGAATATATAGATAACTTACAGATTACCGAACTGCTAGGCCACGGCGAGTCCAATTTTTCCGGCTCACCAAATGCGCGGGTTCATAATATAAAAATTGGCGCTAATGTATTCAATAGTCGTGTTATTCTTCCTGATGAGGAATTTTCTTTTAATACGACTCTCGGCGTTGTTGATGAGACAACCGGCTATCTACCAGAACTTGTTATTAGAGGCCAAAAACTCATTCCAGAATACGGTGGTGGCCTCTGCCAAGTATCAACGACACTCTATCGTGCCGCATTGGCTTCCGGATTACAGATAGTAGAGCGACATCCTCACTCATTTCCTGTCAAATATTACAACCCGCAGGGCTTTGATGCCGCAATTTATCCGGGGGTTATTGATCTACGCTTTAAAAATGACACTGGCAAACCGATCCTGATTCAATCAAAAGTCAAAGGCAACGAAATATCTTTTGATCTCTTCGGCACATCCGATGGCCGAGTAATCACACTGAACGAGCCTCGGATCTATGAGTCCAACGAAGACGGTTCACTTAAAACAGTAATGAGTCGTTTTATCACACCAAAAGGTGGTGTACAAAAACAAGAAAACTTTTATTCAAATTATCGCTCTCCCGGCCTCTTTGAAAAAATCACAACCAACCCACTAGAATAGACAAAAACAACTGCTTGTTTTTGTGCTGAGGGGGAGAGTCGAACTCCCACGCCTTGCGGCACTGGTTCCTAAAACCAGCGCGTATACCAATTTCGCCACCCCAGCAATAGCAACAATATATCACAAACAAAAAGCCGACGCATCAATCGCCGGCTTTTTTAGTGATTCAATTAAATTTCTAATTAAAAAATGAACGATTGATGATTGCATTTACAGTCTGAATCAAAACACCAATACCTAGCACAATACCGACGCCGATGAGTCCGTTGATAACACGATCACGGGCGGCTTTTGCTTTTTCCGGCTTATCGCCAGCAAGCATATACTGAATACCACCAATTACAATAAAAATAACACCGATAACGACACCGAATGTCACTAATAATTGCATTGTACGATTAATAAAACGGAGCACCTCCTGTAAACTTACTGGTACGCCAGTGGGGATGACTGGACTTTGAGCAAACGCAAAGAACACCGGCGTCAACAAAAGCGCCAGCGACAACACCATAAGCATTGTTTTATATTTTTTATTCATACAGCACCTCCTTTCATTTTGCTCATTTGCGGCACTGCCACCGGCCCTGCGCGCAAACAATAACAAAAATTTTATTTTATACTTAAATAATACAAATATTTTAACACTTAATTGATAGAATCGGAATGTCAACACCAACCGCAAACGCTACTGTTGACAGTATAACACCGATACCCATAATCACGACAACGCCAATTATCACTGATTTAAGATTCTCAATAGCTTTAGTGCGTTTAGTCGGGTCGCCCTGCGCAGTCATAAAAAGAAAGCCGGAATAGACTAGGAATATGACTACAACCGCCATAGCAACGCGTGTGATATCGCATACGACTTTAAAGAATATATTTAGAAGATCTTTATACGAATAGGCAACTTCCGAGAACTTTTTATTATCCGGGTTGCCAAAGCCAGAGCCGTTTTTGTCTTTTGGGTCGGATTGGTTACCGCCACCTGTTGATGCTTTACATTCTGGTTTTTGAAAGCATCCAGCAAGGCATGTATCAATATCAACCGCTCTGTTACAATCCGTAATACATTTTGCGCAAGCATCGCCCGGACCGGCCGGAGCAGGCGCAGGCGCTGGAACTGGCGCATCACTCGACGTCGGCAGACCAGTCGGCCGGCTTTCGCAAACACCCTGCACACAATACTTTAGACCTGGTCCTGCTACAGACGTACACTGTGTGCATTCCTTAGTGCTATCAGTACAACCGCATGAGATACTACCCTCTAACGGACTTGGGTCACCGCCAGGACTCGCCTCGCAGGAACCCTGTATACAATATGGCAGACTAGGGGCTATAGAGGTACACCCTGTGCATGACTTTGTTGGGTCAGAACACTGACATGAGAGCGAACCCTCAAATTGTGCTCGTGTCTGCTGAACAGGTAAAGTAAAGAATAAACCAAAAATTATGATGACTAAGAAAGGTAAAAATTTAATATATCTATAAAGTCTCATCATTTTGTTATTTCGCTACAGCTAAAGAATGAATAGTTACCGCCGACACCAATCGCGGTCGCAATCGAACCGATAATGACATAGACGCCAG
>CAYUQA010000088.1:0-2215 GCA_964446135.1 uncultured Candidatus Saccharibacteria bacterium
CTTTTTAATGCTATCTTGAAGACTTCGTCTATATTTTTGACAAAACTGAATTTTAGATCTCGGCGGACTTCCTTTGGAATGTCCTCGAGGTCTTTTTTGTTTTCTTCTGGCACAATCACCTGTTTCAAACCAGCGCGATGCGCGGCTAAAACCTTTTCTTTGAGACCGCCGATAGGCAGTATTTTGCCACGCAATGTCATCTCACCGGTCATGCCGACATCACTACGCACTGGGCATTGGGTCAAAAGAGAAGCGAGCGCTGTCGCCATTGTCACACCGGCAGATGGCCCATCTTTCGGCGTCGCACCGGCTGGAACATGTACGTGAATGTCTGTTTTATCAAATTCATCTGTAATATTGAGTTTTTTGGCTTTGGAGCGAATATAGCTCAAAGCGGCCTGAACTGATTCGCGCATTACTTGACCAAGGTGACCGGTCAAAATCAACTTACCACGACCGGACATTTTTGTAGCTTCGATAAAAAGCACTTCACCGCCAACAGGCGTCCAAGCTAAACCAGTAACGACACCAATCTCGTCCTTTTTTTCTGCTTGTTCGTGGCTAAAGCGCACCGGACCAAGATAACCATGGAGGGATTTTTGATTGACCACTACTGGCACGCGAATTTTTTTCTCAACAACACCGCGTGTAACTTTTCTTATTATTGTTGAGAGTTGTCTCTCAAGCTCGCGAACACCGGCCTCACGAGTGTGTTTACTGACAACATCGCGGATAACAGGATCGGATAGTTTGATCTGTGAAGTTTTAAAACCATGCTCTTTCATAATCTTTGGTAGTAAATATTTTTTGGCGATATGCAATTTTTCGTCCTCGATGTAGCCAGCGAAATCTATAATCTCCAAGCGATCACGCAAAGCTGGCGGGATCGTGTCTAAGACATTTGCAGTGGCTATAAAAAAGACATCTGACAAATCAAAAGGAACCTCCAAATAATGATCAGAGAAATTGCTATTTTGTGCTGGGTCCAAAGCTTCAAGTAATGCAGACGATGGATCGCCTCGAAAATCTAGACCTATTTTATCTATCTCATCCAGCATAAATACGGGATTGGCAGTTTTGGCATTATGGATACCCTGAATTATGCGACCGGGCATAGCACCGACGTAAGTACGACGATGACCGCGAATTTCTGCCTCATCGCGCAAGCCACCCAAAGAGACACCAATAAATTCGCGCTTTAAAGCACGCGCTATTGATCTGCCCAGCGAAGTCTTACCAACACCCGGTGGCCCGATAAAACACAAAATGGGACCCCTGATTTTACCGACTTTCTTTTGTACGGCCAGATATTCAACGATTCTCTCTTTTACTTTCTTGAGGCCATAGTGATCATGGTCGAGAATTTTTTCAGCATCCTTGAGTTCGATAGAGCTATTAGAACGAATAGACCACGGCATTTCAACCAACCAATCAAGATAAGTTCTCAAATATGAGACTTCCGGGCTAAATGCCGGCATTTTTTCTAATCTAAATAATTCTTTTAGCGCTTTTTCTTCGACTTCCTTTGGCATTTTTGCTTGCTTGATTTTCTTATTTAGTATCTCTATATCGCTCTTCTCGCCATCAATACCAAGTTCTTTTTCAATGCTCTTTAGTTGCTCACGCAAAAAGACTTCTTTCTGCATCTTGCCTAATTGTTTACGGGTTTCTCGAGCAACTTTTTCTTCAGTTTGAATAATCTGCAATTCGCGTGAAATATAAAAATTGATTTTCTTGATAGCAGTCAATGTATCAAGAATCTCTAGGATTTCCTGCTGGTCTTTAAGCTCTAGATTTAAATTTATAACTATTAAATCAACTACCTGTTGCGCATCTCGAATCTGATTCAAAGCGTTCATAAGATCGGGCAATATTACTGCCATAGGAGTCTGTCGTAGCTCTATCAACTTTTTGAACTGCTCAACCGTAGCTCGAACCAGTGCTTGCGCCTCGATACTATCTATAAAATTAGTCTGGAGATTCTCAATAGACGCACGGAAATAATCTCCTTTTTTTGTAATGGCTTTAATCTTGACTCGACTGATACCCTCGACATCGATCTTAGATGTCCCATCGGATAATTTGTTTACACCGTAGACCCGACCAACGGTTCCAATCATAAATAGGTCTTTTTCATCAACCTCATCAAAGATGTTTTTTTGAGCCACAAAAACAACCAAATTATTACTGGCTGTTGCGGCTTCGAGCGCCTTCA
>CAYUQA010000089.1:0-8101 GCA_964446135.1 uncultured Candidatus Saccharibacteria bacterium
ATCATCATTGTACCAAGCGATATGCCACCGATTACATTGCAGAATTAACCTGGCGATTTAACATACGGGAACAAGCAAGAAATCCTTTGGATTTCTTGCTACAATCACTACAGCCTGTTCCACATTCTTGAGATGGGTCGAAAATTTGACTATATTTAACTATGGTGTTATAAAAATGATAACCAAATCCAGAAAGTAGATTGAAAATATATGGAGGATATATCTCTAACATGATACCGACTAGAGGAATTCCTGCTGCCTTGAATTTTTTACGCATTATGGAACTTGGTGAAGAGGCTTGGGTTGTCACCCGCTATGCATCCAAACAGGAGGTATTTGGCGATATTTCCGAGTCGTGGCTAGAACGCGTAACAGCTCGTTATAAAAACAATCAGATAGTGCTTGTAGACATGCTAACGCCAGTCTATGTCTCAATGATGCAACTATTTAACCCACAAGTCAGAAGTGTTTTTATTGTATTGGCCGGATACTATCATGTGGGCGCTACTATAAAAAATTTGGCGCTATATACGCGACTAGATAACAATATTGTTAGTTCTGTCATATCGCGCTTAAAAAAAGCAAATCTTGTAGAAATCACGGATGGCCGGAGATATCGTATTACCGTTGAGAATTTTTTACGAGTGTATGCGATTCGCTGGGGGTCACTCAATAGATTCGATAGTTGGCGTGGGGCGAATCCAGATGTAGATGGGATTTCCATTATCGATGCTTTCATCAAAGATCAGGATGATTTAATACTATCGTCTAGTTAAAACTTCGAGATATTTTCAGACCATCATAGAATAACTTCAAAAGAAAGGAGAAAATGATGAATAATAAAATCATAAGTCGTCGCCACTTGTTTGGCATCGTACTTTTGCTAGCACTTTACGCCAACTTTTATTTTGCCCAAACAATGTATACACAGCACTTGATTAACATTGCAGTCGTGAAGACCTTAATATGTGTTGCATTCGCGGAAGGCATTGTGGCTATCTTCGCTTGGGCTGATAGTATTGTGTAGTACCCTGTCGCGGATTGCTATCAAGCTGACATTTAAATATGTCAGCTTTTTTTGATGAGTGAGTTTAAGAAAAAAATAGCTAGCGCGTAGGCGCTAGCATTTTAATTTTTTCGCAGATCATTTGGGGACTATTATAGATTTTTTGTGTCTATATTTAGTCGCATAGTTGACTTTCACGAGTCCGGTCCGATATACGGCGAATCCTTGTTCGGTTTCGGCTATTAAGGCCGGTATACCATGACTGAGAAAATGGGCTGTCCAATTCTCGAGATCTTTGTAGTCCTGGCCGTTCTTGTTTCTAACGTTAGTAGTCGCTCTATTAGCATCTATAATCGTTATTTCCTTGGCTAATCTATTGAGCTCTTCAATATTGGGCACCAACTCAGATGACTTAGTCTCTATCTTTTGATGTCCATTACTCTTAGGGTCAGTGATCGTATCGTTAACTTTAGGTTTGAATTGCTCATAAAATTTTAAGCCTGTCGACATTTCTCTCGCTGATTTTATAATGGAGCTATCATCTATATCTACTACGATTAGGTCTTCTCGGTAGAGGGCGTAACCAGAACTCCCGTTGACTATAACAGCCGGAATGCCGCGATTATTGAAACTAGCGCACAAGCTCTCCAGAACTCTATAATGATCGCTATCCTTCTTTCTTACCCAGGTGGAGAATCTATTGATATCCTCAATCTTTATGTTACTGTCCATTTGTTTACTCCTAGTTGCGAGATTCTGTTTTTAATTCAACCTTTATTAGGTTCTCTCGGTAGAGGGCGTATCTGGTATGTCTTGATGAAATAACAGATTTTATGTCACGCGTGGCAAACCATTTTTGCCAGGAAAGCAGGTATTTATAGTCGTCTCCATCTTTGCCGCAATGGATAAATGTAGAGAAACGGTTTTCTTCTGTAATTTCGATACCGTCGATAACGAACACCTTTTTATCGGACATTTTTTGTTCCTTTCAATGTGCTAGATACTTTTAATGTATAATATAATCATATATGTGTCAACCATAAAGCCCGCCGGATGGCGGGCTTTATGGTGTTCTATAAATAGAATAGATAACTACATGACTGCTTCTTTGAGGACTTTGGAAGGAGTGAACTTGGCTTTCTTGGATGCCTTAATATGGATACTCTCACCAGTTTTTGGATTGCGACCCATGCGGGCTTTGCGATCGGCAACTTTAAATATACCAAAACCGCTCAAGTTTACTTTATCACCTTTTTTCATTGAATGCGTGATGATTTCTGTGAATGTTTCCAGAAATTCTCCAGCCTGCTTCTTCGGAATCTCCAACTTCTCGGCCAAGTGTTGGATGAATTTATTCTTTGTTACTGTCGCCATATGGATTTTTTACGAGGCATCCTATTATCCAGAAATTATTGCTTCTGATAATCGAATGAGTCGCAAAATAAATTACTAATGTTATAGGTAGTACCTTATTCTAAAAATATTTGCAAATTCTTAAATGTTCGATTGCACGTACGCGATCAGGAGTGAGTGTCCTCCGAACGACCAACCGCGTATTTAATGATTAGTATACGCTTTTATTATACACATTCAAGCTTTCTGTTGTCTATCGTGCATAATCGATAGCGCGAGTCTCACGAATTACAGTGACCTTTATCTCTCCCGGATATTTCATTTCTGACTCTATTCTCTTTGCAATATCGCGTGCCAATTTGAATGAGCCAAGATCATCAATCTGTGTTGGGGTGACAAAGATGCGTAATTCGCGCCCAGCTTGAATGGCATAGGATTTCTCTATGCCATCGAATGAATTTGAGATGCGCTCAAGCTCCTCGAGGCGTTTGAGATACGTTTCGACTGTGTCGCGACGAGCGCCGGGACGTGCGGCTGATATGGCATCAGCGGATTGAACGATGCGCGATTCTAGTGTCGAGTATGGATATTCTTCATGATGTGATTCCATGGCACGAATAACGCGCTCATCAATGCCAAATTTTTGCAGAATTTTGCGTCCGATTTCAACATGTGTGCCTTGAACTTCATGGTCGACTGCTTTACCGATATCGTGAAATAGCGCACCCTTTTTAGAGATAGAAACATCCGCTCCGATCTCGGCGGCTAGCATACCGGCAACATGCGCCATCTCGATAGAGTGCACCAGTACATTTTGTCCAAAGCTTGTACGAAATGCTAGGCGTCCGAGTAAGAACGTGAGTTTTGGATCAACGGCGCCGACGCCGACTTCAAATAGAGCGGCTTCTCCGGCTTGTTTGATTTTCTCGTTGATTTCGTTTTTGGCTTTTTCAACCATCTCTTCGATCTTAGCTGGGTGAATGCGACCATCGGCAATGAGTTTTTCTATGGCTATACGAGCAACTTGGCGACGAACCGGATCAAAGCCCGATACAACAAGGGCTTCAGGAGTATCATCAATGATAATATCAACGCCAGTTAGTCGCTCTATGGTTTTGATATTACGACCTTCTTTGCCTATGATTTTACCCTTTACTTCATCAGAGGGTAGGCTGACGACGCTTGTGGTGGCGTCAGCGATGTGTGATCCGGCGTAGCGTTGTATGCTGGTAGTCAATATCGCCCTTGCTTTCTTGTCTATCTCTTCTCCGCCGTATTGTTCAAGTTTCAACATGCGCTGATAAAGTTCTTCACGATATTCTTCTTCGAGATTTTTAAATAATAGATCGCGTGCCTCGTCTTTTCCGATACCGGAAATTTTTTGTAGCTCAATTACTTGTTGGGCGTGACGTTTTTCGATGTCGACTTTTATTAGTCCGATATTCTCAAGTTCTTGCTGTATGAGTTTGCGATCGCGTTGGATCTCGTTGGCTTTGACATCGAGCTCCTCTTCTTTTTTGGAGATTAGGCGTTCGATACGTACAAGCTGTTGATGACGCTCTTGGCTTTCTTTCTTTGCGTCCTCTAGAATTTTGATTGAGTTGTTCTTTGCTTCAAGAAGTAGATCTTGAGACTTATTCTTTGCTTCCGTAATCAGGTTATCAGCGCGAAGACGAGCTGAACTGATACGTTTGCTGGTGAGAAAATTACTTAATAGATAGCCGAAACCTAGTCCAATTAGAAGTGCTAAAACTCCTCCGAGGATGGAGTAAATACTGAATATCATATGTCGAAAGACGTATAACGATCATAGAGATAACCGCATCTCGCAGTGCGGGATAGCGGACGATTGTTGCGTCAGAAAGGTTAAAACTTAAATGAATATTACGCTTTGATAATACGATAAAGCGATAAAAAAGTCAAAATCTTTTAATAATTTCGGGAACAAGCTATGATTATGGTTATTGTATATTTATCCATGGAAACAAAAAAACCGATCGTACTCGCTATTCTAGATGGCTGGGGTCGTAGCAAAAATAAATTAGGTAATGCGTTCATACAGGCGAACACGCCAGTTCTAGATGCCATAGATCAGCGCTACAAGGCGACGTTACTACAGGCTTCCGGTTTGGCGGTTGGTTTAACATTTGGTGAGGTTGGCAACAGCGAAGTCGGCCATCTCAATATCGGTGCTGGTCGTATTGTTCAGCAGTACCTATCTAGGATAAATCGTGCCATAGATGACAAAACATTTTTTCAAAATCCGGCACTGATAGCGTCATTTGATCATATTACGACCACTGGCGGCCGACTGCACCTCATCGGTCTTTTGAGTTCTGGTACGGTACACGCATCGTTTGATCATTTGGTTGCGTTACTGGATCTAGCATCTCAACACGGAGTCTCGCCAATCTTGCATTTATTTTTTGATGGAAAAGATGCTGGGATGCAGGATGGAGCGGAACTTTATCAAAAATTACAAACCGAGATTGTCCGCCGATCGGCGCAGGCTGTGTGCGCTACTGTAATCGGTCGCAAACATGCTATGGATCGTGATAATAATTGGCAGTGGACGCAAGAGACCTATGATCTCATAGTATCTGCCAAGGGCGAAGTTGTGGATGACATTAGTGTGGCCGTGCATTGGCAATACGCAAACGGTCTTAACGATCAGACCATAACTCCTCTGGTTCTAGCATCAGCCAAATACGACGGCATGCACGATAATGACGCAGTATTTTTCTTTAATTTTCGCGAGGATGCGATTCGCCAGCTTTCCCTAGCTTTTATACAGTCTGATTTTGATAGATTTCCCAGAAAAGAATGGAAAGATTTGTTTATTGGTACTATGACCGAATATTTCAAAGATCATAGTCAAAATATTGCCTTTATGCCGCCACTCATTACTGATGGTTTGGCAGAAACTTTGAGCAAGAATGACAAAAAACAGTTTCATATTACAGAAACGGAAAAATACGCCCACGTTACCTATTTTTTTAATGGTTTGCGTGATGATTCTTATCCGGGTGAAGATGATGCGCTGATTGAGTCTTATAAAGATCATGAAAAAAATCCGCAAATGCGAAGTCAGGAAATTGCCGATCGTGTAATCGAAGAACTACAAAAAAATATTTATGATTTTGTGGTGTTGAATTTCCCAAATGCCGATATTATCGCACATACTGGTAATTTCCAGGCCACAAAAGAGAGTATTGAAGTTCTTGATAGGGCGATTGGTACGCTTCAGACAGCTATAGTAGGTATTGGCGGTATCTTGATAATCACCGGCGATCATGGCAATGCCGAATCTTTAATTACTGGTGGTAGTGGTGAGCGTGAGACAAAACACAACGATAGCCCCGTGCCATTCTATATTGTTGCTGATGATTTTGTGCGTGGGGCATCAGGTACACTGAATCTTGAAATTGGCGGTATTTTGGCTGATGTGGCCCCGACCATTTTGGCACTCATGAATATCACCCAACCACCAGAGATGACTGGCGGCAGTTTACTGACGATTTTGGAATAGATATATTTATCTTTCGGTGTGAGGAATATCTTACTTGATAAATATCACATTTTTTTAGGGAAGGGATTTAAGAATATATTTTTCAGGGCACGCATAAATTTCTGGCTGAAATTTTGCTCACACTCGCATCAGTCATGCTCCGTGAGTCCCTTCAAAACAATTTCTTAAATCCATTCCCCGAACCCATCGTAGAAAGTCTATCGTATAACTGCGCCGCCGAGGACTATTTGGCCTTTATAAAAAACAACTGATTGGCCGGCGGTTGCGGCGCGAACTGGTTTTGTAAAGGTAATATTTTTTCCGGTTAATACTGCCGGCACTTCTTCAGTGCGATAGCGTATTTTTGCCATAAAAGTATCTGGTCTGTTTTTTTCAATCCAAGTTAGATCGGTGACCCGAATATCTTTTCCGTCCAAGTCTTTGCTGTTTGTCGTAACATATAAAATATTTTTGGCGTGATCTTTTTTGACGACATAGTATGGACCGCCACCGTTTTTTAGATCAAAACCATGACGTTGTCCGATGGTGTAATAATCAACACCATCGTGTTCACCGAGGATTTGATCCGTATTAAATAGTTTAATCCAGCCACTTCGTGGCTTAATGTAGCGTTTCAAAAAATCCTTCATATCTAGATCACCGACAAAACAAACACCCTGACTATCTTTTTTATCATACGTAATCAGCCCAAACTTTTTCGCTATCGTTCTGATATCCGGTTTTAGATAATCGCCGATTGGAAAAAGACAGTGTCGTAATTCTTTTTGGGTGAGTGTATATAGAAAATAGGTCTGGTCTTTTTTTTTGTCTTTTGCCTTGAGCAATGAACTGCCGCTTTTTGCGTGTCGAACTCGCGCGTAATGACCTGTGGCAATAAAGTCTGAACCCTCAGCCAATGCTTTTTTTAAAAAAATTCCAAATTTGATTTCTTTGTTACACATGACATCGGGATTTGGTGTCATCCCCTTTTTGTAACTTTTTATCATATATTGCGTGACCGCTTTGCCGTATTCTTTTGAGAAGTCCCAAGTTTTAAATGGAATGTCGAGTTTTGTGGCGACAGCGAGCGCGTCTTGACGGTCTTTTTGCCAATTACAAAAGGCCGGACCACTTTTTGGTTGCCATGGCTTAAAAAAGACGCCTATGACGTCGTATCCTTGCTGTTTGAGTAATGCCGCCGCGACCGAAGAATCAACTCCCCCACTCATAGCCACGAAGACCTTTCTTTTAAGAAGGGTATCTGCCCCGTTAGAAAACTTTCCGTTTCTAACGATTTGAATTTGTTCGTGTTTATTCCAAGTTATTGCCATATTCATTTCGTTCACTGGGCCTAAAGTAGCCCTAGCATTAAGAGTACGGGAAATGTCAGTTTTACTTGTCCGTCGTAGCCTTAGCGGAGTTGTGTCTATTCTTGCCTCGATACTCTAACAATTTATCTGCTGGCGAGATACCGCCGATAATTTTGTGCGGGAAGTAATTCCAGGCGTCGGTTACCAGTTCGAGCACGTTGCTCAATTCCGAAGCGTCGCTACCGCGATCAAACATCGCAATCAATTTGTGAAAACCATCATTACCTTCTTCGTTATAAATCAAATCCTTCACGTACTGCAAAGTAGAATTGCTTCCTGCCCGTTCCGTATCCTTTTGCGAAGGCGGGTCGGTCTCCTTGAGCAGCTCCGTGATTTCATGTTCTATCTCCGCTCTGCGAGTTAAAATTTCTTCTTTTGTCTCGGGCTGTTGACCAGGCGCTTCACTGTAATAATCATCCAATAAACTTAAAATCAATTGAATGGATTTATAAGTTCCGCTTGGAAGCTGGTCGATATATTTATATTTCTTATATGAATCCTTCCACGCGCTGGCAGCCAGATTATCAAGATTTGTACGCAAACCAAAGAGAATACCGTTAGCTTGTTCTTTGGAAAGCCCTAGATGTCTTGATTCTTCGCTAGGGAATCGTATGTAGTAAGTCAATGGCCCAAGCTCGTTTTGAATCATACGCACCGCGGCTTGGCGTATGTTTCCGTTTTTATGCTGGAGTAGTCGAAACTGCCATAGGAAAAGAAAATCGGGCTGATTTTTCTCATCATGTAGATAATAGATGACGGAAACCGCCATGGCGAAATTTTCCTGCCGCCAATCCTCGGAAATTTTAGCGTAAGTATCCGGCGCGTTACCGATAATATTTTTTATCTGCTTATACTCATCTTTAC
>CAYUQA010000090.1:0-3022 GCA_964446135.1 uncultured Candidatus Saccharibacteria bacterium
ATTGTTGGGTGTAGGACTTTGAGCTGGTGTGCTGGGCACACTAAAGGGAGTAACCAGAGGCGAAACGAGCGCCGGAATTATCTTCGGTATAACCCTCGGAGCGACGCGCACTGTTGCAACTGGAGCAACATCGCGCGTAGCTACAGGGGTTGTGGTATCTTTCGGGATATATGCCGGCGAATTTAGAATAGGTGCAGTTTCTATGGTGGGCAGTGAGGATGTGTCTCTTGTTTGTGCCACAACAAAAAAAGGAATAAGCCAAAAAAATAGGAATATTGCAAGATTACGTTTAAATTTTTGCATGACTTTTTACTTTTTTCCCCACTCATCATTTAACTTAAAAATAATATTTGAGATAGCACTAATAATTTCTTGATGATTATCATCTCGAATTGTCTCGATAAAGACTGCCAATTGATCGAGTTTAAATTTATCAAAATTTGGATCGAGATCATTAATGTCGCACACGATTTCAAAAACAAGACAAGCCGTTCTCTTGTTGCCATCAGTAAACGGATGATCTTTGATTAGAAAATACAAATACGCTATCGCTTTTTCTTCGATAGTCCGATAAATTTCTCTGCCAAAATAGGTATTATTTATATTGGCAACGATCGCTTCAATCTTTGCTTTACTCGATTCCCGAATAGGAAAAGATACTAACCCGCTATCGAGGAGTAACTCGTACGCCCGGCAAATATTTCCGGACGTTATGGGTTGATATATCTTTTTTTCCTGCGTCATAATTACGGAGTGATTCAAGAACCTCCATGTTCTTATGGAGTTGTTCTTTGGTAATAGCCTCTAAGTCTTTTGTTTTTTTCTTGAATCCGAGAAATCCTAATAATTTCTTCATGAATTTATAGTACCATAAATCTTACTGTATGCCCAATCACTTCTTCTTTCGTTCCTCATTCGTCTTCATCCTCGCTTTGATGAGTTTTTTGATGAGGGTGAGGGGAAGTTTGTGGTCGAGCGGCAAGCGCAGAGTGGTGTTCTTGAAGTCGTAGCCCTCGAGATCTTGTTTGTGCTCATTGAGTGTTGGTGTCGAAATATAGAGTCCGATATGATGGGTAGCGATCCCAAAATACACCAGCCGGTCTTTGTATTCGTAGTACGGCATGCCGTAGCTGATGCGCTCATCGGCATCCGGCGCGACGCTCCGAATAATCTCGCGGAGTTGCTGCAACATCGCCCGCACCTCTTTCGGCGCCTTGGCGATATATTCGGAGACTGTTTTTGCGGTGGTTTGGGAGCGCATTTGATTGTGTATTATCAAGAATTTTGAGCAGGATTTACAACAGCATCACCAATATAGTGACGGATCAAATCATTTGATAATCTGACTTTGCAATAAATCTTGCCATCCATCTCGTCCGTTACTTCTCGAATCAACGGTGTTTGTTTGCCATCAACTTCAACAAGATCAGCACTATCTACCAAATAGACTTTAGAATCAATGCGCGCGAGGTTCCAGACATGACTCTCCGGTTTATCCTCCCTGGTAATATAAAAACCGCCCGGCTTTATCATTGCGACATCATCGGTCGGCTTCTGAATATCTTCTCGCGCATCTTCCACAAGTATACCTTCAATAACTGCTGAAGAAATCTTTGCTTCCTGCAGCAATAAATTAAGAAAAACAGCTCTATGAAAACAGCTATTTACTCCCTCACTGATTGTTCTGCCAAGGGTATATTCCTGATCTTTATTATTAGCGACGATATCTTCCCATGCCGCATCATCGGGCTTGAGATTATTCATAGACATCTTTGCCGCCTTCGATAGCACCGTAATCGGATCATAATTTTCAGCTTGCCCGCGAATCCATTCAAAATATGGTTCGAGTTCGGAATATTCAACGCCCACTGACTGTTCGCGCAACGAAAGCCTTGAGAATACAAAACTGTGGTCCGATATGAAAGAATTATCAAAAAAAGGCTCTTTGGGTTTGCTTTGTTCAAAATGTCCTAATTTTTCCATGGATATAATTTTAATTCTTTAGTATATCATTTCCATCCACGCGGCGTCTTGGCGATATATTCGGAGACTGTTTTTGCGGTTGGCTGGGAGTGCATTGTTATCGATTATTTTAAGGCAAATCTATCAAAATTTTCCATCATTTGCAAATTAAAACCGTCACACTAGGATTTGTTTTTTGTAAGAAATCTCAGCGTGACGGTCGTTTTACTTTTTGTTATTTTTTTCGTGCTGGTTGACAGCCTTTATGATCAGTTCCGCGGTTTCTTTACTTACTCCTTCGATGACTACATCCCCAAACCGATCAAGGATGCCATAATCTTCCCTACCAAGTCCACGATCTCGATATCCTAATTTCCAAGGTCTTGGAGGAGAAGTGAAATACCCTTTTTTCTCTAACGATTCTAATGCTTCTTCTACCGTTGCCTTGCCTCCCAAGTTCACTGCATTAAGAAGATTAGGACGCCTCCGATTTAAATACGACTTTGGCGCTCTTTTCATAACGCACCTCCTAGCATTTCTAGGATAACACACTTTTATAATATTTGCAAGTAATGCTAGCTAGACGTTTGACTCCGTCGTAGGATTCAAGAAATTTTTGTTTTTGGCGTGGGCGGAGTTGAGGATTTGGGTGACGCGTTTAGTACGAAGCAACCAGCGATAGAGCATGCGTTTGGTGGAGGGCGGGAAGGCGTCAAAATTGTGTTGGGCCTGCGCGTCCTTCGATAATGCGTCGGTGAGCTCATCGGGCATATCGGGATTTTTGGGAATGCCGTGATCGTGGGTCGGCTTGGCGGCGCCGAGTTTGTGTACCATGACACCGGTAGTTATGCCGGTATAGAACGTACCATCAGCACATTCGAGAATGTAGATGAATTACACTATTTATTTAATGCGGCGCGAGTAGCGGGACCAACAAAACCGAGCGGATCAAGTTTTGCGGATGTTTGGAATTCTTTGACTGCCGATTGTGTCAATGCGCCAAAGTATCCAGTGACCGGACCACTATAAAGCCCGAGTGCAGTTAATTTTTTCTGAAGTT
>CAYUQA010000091.1:0-3008 GCA_964446135.1 uncultured Candidatus Saccharibacteria bacterium
AATATTATTCGAGGTTAGTCAATTTTAAAATTGACTTTCGTCCACTGCGCGGGCGATGGCCTGCCTGCCGGCAGGCAGGCAGGGACTTGGCTTAAATACTGGCGGGCCCGAAGGGATTTGAACCCTCGATCTCCTCCGTGACAGGGAGGCGACAACTCCAGGCTTGTCCACGGGCCCCTTTTACTTCGCTATACTAGCTTATTTTGAAATATTTTTCAAATCAGAAAAAGCTCGCTATCACAATTAAGCTTGAAAAGTATTGATAAAAAGTATAAAATAGCAATAAATAAAATACGATGCCGGTGTAGCTTAACGGTTGAAGCACTGCCCTCATAAAGCAGAGAAGAAGGTTCGACTCCTTCCACCGGTACAAACAAAAATTCAGGTTTTTCAAGGAGAAAAACCTGAATAACTTAGTGATATTGTCCAGCGAATGGTGAATGGAATGCCGCAACACGCGCAAATGATTTGGGAAAGATTGCTAGCGCACCAAGTGGATACATGATGTATCGCCAACGCGAGCCCTCGTATTTGTCGAAAAAGTACGGCCGAACAACATAACGGTCAACAAGATCAAAACCGACCGAGAGTGCGAGTGCACAGGTTGAGGTACCACCCAAAATATCAACCAGAGCGTGTTTATTTTTCGTACCTTTTTTATTGATTCCACTTGAACCAACACCGCCCATAAATGATTCATTAAACGGATTTGGTAAAGGAATAACAATCCAGCGATCTTTCACTTTTACCGGTAAGAAAAAAACTCCCCACTCAAATGCGACAGCATAGTCAACCGAGAACAACCACTGACGCAACTTTGCATGACCATAGTCGCTATTCCAACCAATACGTTCGGTAATCGCTTTGAGTGTCTTTGGATCATTCTGTGCAAAAATTTCCTGAGCTACGACACCCATCGGCATATGACCACGGATCGGTGATTTTAAATCCCAGTAGTTCGTTTTGTTCGTATTGCCATCGCGCCAAAAGTTATCCAAATGAAAAGCACCACGATACCAGCCCGCAAGTGAAATCGGTTTGATCTCATCAAATCGAAAAGCAGTTAAAATACCGAGTGTTAAGTACGACTCGCCCGTGATACATTTCCAACACGTTCCTTGCTGACTAACAGGATTTGGACTAGGTTTTGTGTTACTCGGCGTATTCTGGCGAACAAAGTCTTCGATATATTTATTGACGACACCCCAATCGTTATGCTTCAAAATCTCAAAGAGTATCGAGATCTTTTTTTCTCGAGCTTCTCGAGCAGATTTACGATATATGAGTTGTCGATTGATATCCATCCCATCTGGCATACGAAAAAGCTGATACATATCCTTAACAGACACTACTTGAACATCCTCCATCGCCTGCAACATCCAATAATACTGTCGAACCTCATCCGGCCTGTTTTGCAAAAAATCATTTTGTGCGACATCTATTGAAAAATTCATCAACGGCGCTTTAAATTTTACCTGCTCTTGAGCATGAGCAACAACTGATCCAAAGAGGGCCAAAATAATTATTAAAAAACTCCTCATGACTGACTCCTTATCTAAACTAAACCTGTCTTATGTGTACCTCAAAAATCATTCTCTGGCAATAAAAAAATTCGACTTTTGAGCTCAAATGTGATATAAAATAATTGACTATGCATTCTTTTGGTGGCAAAATCATTACGTTCAGTGAGTTTCAAAAAATCCGCGATACGCTCGGGAATATTGTCATGACCAGCGGTTATTTTGATCCGATACATCCGGGACATATTAGTTGCTTTATTGAGAGTAAAAAACTGGGCGATACTCTGGTTGTGCTGGTTGATGGCGATCGACGAGCCGCCGAGAAAAAGGGCAAGTCATTCCAAGACATCGCCACACGCTGTTCAATTGTCAGCGGCATTCGCGGTGTTGACTATGTCGTTCCGCTTGAGATCGAAGGTATCGACAACCCGGGCCAGGCATTGGATATCATTCGTCCGGCTGTTTTTGCCAAAGGCGGCGACCGCAATACTACAGACAATCCATTACCCGAAGCAGAGACCATCGCTTGTAAAAAACATGCTATCGAGATTATCTATAATGTCGGCCTCGGCAAAGAATGGTCAAGTAGTATTTTTCTCAAAAATTGGCTAGAATTTAATAACAAAAAATAAATTATGATCACGATCAATTCCAAAGTTCCCGACATGGAACTGCAGGCATTCCATAACGAAGAAATTAAAAAAATAAAATTGGGAGGCTACGCTGGCAAATGGCTTCTGCTCATGTTCTACCCGGGCGATTTTACTTTTGTGTGTCCAACTGAACTCGAAGAAGCGGCCGCTCATTACCCAGAACTCCAAAAAATGGACGTCGAGATTTTAAGCATCAGTACTGATTCTGTACACGTACACAAAGCATGGCATGACGTATCAAATGCTATCAAAAAAGTAAAATTCCCGATGTTGGCCGATCCGACCGGCGCACTTTGTCGCGAATTCGGCGTATACATCGAGGACGAGGGCGTCTCACTCCGCGGTAATTTTATAATCAATCCAGAAGGCCTCGTCAAAACCATAGAGATCAACGACAATAACATCGGGCGCAACATAAAAGAAACCGTCCGCAAAATCCAAGCCACCCAATTTGTTCACGAACATACGGGTCTAGTTTGTCCCGCTAGTTGGGAGCCCGGTCAAGAGACACTCAAACCAGGCCTCGACCTAGTCGGCAAAATCTAATCATGCCATTTGAAAACATACCAGATCAAGAGACAGATATCGAACAGCGTATTTGGCTACAGACTCAAGAAGCCCTTCAAAAGCTTGAGGTCTTTTTTAACAGAGGATACCTTCCGAATATAACGCTAGAAGAAGAGGTCCGTGAAAAGACTACACTGACGGACCAGCTAGATCGATTGGTTCGTGAAGCTAAAAATAAACTTTCTCCAGAGCAAGAAGCTCATTTTATCGACATTCTTGATCAATACAGCAAAGACAAATCAAGGCCGGTTCAATTCCAGATCGCAGA
>CAYUQA010000092.1:0-2412 GCA_964446135.1 uncultured Candidatus Saccharibacteria bacterium
TCCGCACCATACACAAAACCCCTCGCGCATAACGCTTCCTCAAAAAGCCCCACTCGACTCGGGACTTTTTTTGTTTAAATTGTCAAAGTGTTAACAACTCGATGATAATGTACAATTACTAAGCCGAGAAGATCGTGTAGACAGCGCCGGCGGCAAACACAGCGATTAAAAGATAAAGTACAAAATTGGGCACACGGAAGCTATATTCGGGCAAACGACTTCCCTTGCGGCGCGCTTGAACATATACAAAAATGAGTAAAATAGTATCAATACTGACGGCTACTCCACCAACAACGCCAATAACATCAATAAAATTACGTACACCTGACAAAAAAAGTAAGTAAGGAACCAGAGCAACAAAAATCCATGACCAGCGATCCGAAAATTTAAAATCCTGATGCAAAGATTCTTTCAGTGCCGTAGCTAAGTTGAGAAAAATAGTTGAAGACGTAAAAAAACCCAACACCGACCCGATAACCACGATCCATAAGCCCAACGAAACTCGCAAGCCAGAAATCGCATCCGGTGAAGTCACGTCACCACTCACCCCGACCACAATAAAAGCAAATAAAAGGTAAAAGATAATTGGTATCAAAGTGCCGAGTACGATACCACGACGAAGCAAACGCTCGCGCCCTACCAAAAGCTCACGCATCAGTGGTATGCCGGCCAAACCATTGAGGGCAAACAGCATAACACCAAACGGCAAGAACCAAAATTTCGTAAATCCGATGTTAAAAGAGCTGATAGAAAAGTGTGGTATCCCGACCAGTGCAATCAGAACCACAATCATTGCAAACGCGACCATCATAATCACATCGACACGAGATACGGTGCGTAGTCCCGCAAAAACCACAAGCGATATACCAATAACAAAAACTGTACTCCAAAAAACAGGAGAAAATGGCAGAATAGCTGCAAAAATAGTCGTCAAAAACTGGCCAGCAATAATCAGAATGCCAGTCAAAGCACCATACACGGCAATCCAAAAATTAAAAGTATTAATTCTACGCGCCCAAGGACCAAGATAAGTACGCACATAGCCAACAAACTGATGACGCCGATGAGTACGTAAGACTACTTCTCCATAGAGAAGGTTACTTATTAAAATCATACCGCTAACAAAAACAAAAAAAATAAGGCCAACACCAAATGTTGCCTTCTGCAATGCAAACGGTATGCCATAGAAACCGACACCAACCGTCGAACCAACGAGCGTTGCGACAGCATACCAAAGTTTCCTGTCTTTCAATACAATCATTTTTTACCTAAAAATCTTTTCTCGAATCGCCAGACTAATGTCAACAATATTAAACTGATAATTGTGGTAATCAATGCCGCAAACATAAAACCAATACCGACAGCAATACCAATCGCGGCCACAACCCAGAGCGTTGCCGCAGTTGTCGTACCAATAATGCGCGAGTCACCATTTCGTAATATGGCTCCGCCACCGATAAAACCAATACCGACTATAATATTGGCTATAAGATGATAGTCAAAACCGGCAACGCCACCGACTGATGGTAACGTCTCAAAAAGATAGAGCGAGATCAACGCAAGTAGTGCCGAGCCCATCGCCGTCAGTGCGTGCGTACGCAAGCCAGCGACTTTACCAAGTTGCTCGCGCTCAAGACCAATAAAACCACCTAGAATAGCGGCGATGACCAAACGTGAAGTCACATCAAATTCTGTCAGCATACTTTTATTGTAAAGGAAAAAACAAATTCCACTAATGTTGATAAAAAGTGCCCGCACAGGAGCGGGCTTCTAGCTAGGCGACGAGTTTAAAACGTTTGCGACCAGTTTGCAGATCACTAATCAATTCGCGCCAGGCCATAGTCAGCTTGGCGCATTCATCAGCGAGTGCTTCTACAAGTTGCGGGTCACGATCGTTTTCCCAGACAAGGTCATCTGGTAGAACAATCGTCCGTCCGGTAAAACCATAGTCCCAGACGAAATATGAGAAGTAGTTCAGTTGCAAAATCTCTAATGCCTTACGTTCTGATATCTTTACATCTTTTTTGCCGGACATAGCCGGCATCATCACGCACAGAATCGTCTTATTCGAATCAGCCATATCAATATCATCTATATTTATATCCTTGTACCATTCGTCCTTATAGCCAGTAGTGCGGCATAAAAATTTCGCGCCATTTTTTGCTCGTTCCTTATAAAAATAAAGGTCTGCCAAGGTACTCACCTCCTTTCTCTGCTCTATATGACGCACAATATAATACTGGGGTTACAACCTAAAAAAGGCTTTAGGCCCTTTTTAATGCTATCTTGAAGACTTCGTCTATATTTTTGACAAAACTGAATTTTAGATCTCGGCGGACTTCCTTTGGAATGTCCTCGAGGTCTTTTTTGTTTTCTTCTGGCACAATCACCTGTTTCAAACCAGCGCGATGC
>CAYUQA010000093.1:0-5680 GCA_964446135.1 uncultured Candidatus Saccharibacteria bacterium
TTCACATGAAAATTTTTCTGTAGTTCGGTGTACTTAAAAAGTTGGTTGAGAACTTTGCGCGGAAAAGAATCTTGCTTGAGATCAATCGCGATACGAAGACCGTCCTTGTCTGATTCGTCTCGAATATCACGGATGCCGTCCATCTTTTTTTCTTTGACGAGATCAGCGACTTTGACGATCAGATGCGCTTTGTTTACCTGATAAGGAATTTCACTGATGATAATCTGCGCGCCACGTTTTTCTGATTCGACAATCTCTGCCTTACCGCGCATCGCTATAGGGCCACGGCCTGTGGCATAGACATTTAAAATATCTTTTTCATTATAGATCACACCACCGGTCGGGAAATCAGGACCTTTTACTATCTTGGCGAGATCTTGTACTTCGGCGTCTGGGTTCTCAATGACATAGATCAAAGCATCCAAAATCTCGGTAAGATTGTGCGGCGGAATGTTGGTCGCCATACCAACAGCAATACCAACAGAACCATTGATAAGAAGGTTCGGCATGCGTGCCGGTAAAACAACTGGTTCTTTTGTTGAGCCATCGAAGTTGTCCTGAAAATTAACTGTATCTTTATCTATATCAGCCAGCATCAACTCCGCGATCTGCGCCATGCGCGCCTCTGTATAGCGATGCGCGGCCGCCGGATCACCATCGATTGAACCAAAATTTCCTTGGCCGTCAACAAGGGGATAGCGCATAGCGAAATCTTGTGCCATACGCACCATCGCCTCATAGGCCGCCGAGTCGCCGTGCGGGTGAAAATGTCCGAGCACATGACCGACTACGGTTGCTGATTTGCGATATTTGGTGTTTGGGCGCAAACCGGTTGAATACATCGAGTACAAAATTCTGCGATGGATCGGTTTGAGGCCATCACGCACGTCAGGCAAAGCACGCGCGACAATGACGCTCATCGCGTAATCCAAATACGAGGCCTGCATTTCCTCGACGATGCCACGTAATTCAATTTTACCGTGATTTATAGCGGTTGCCATGTTGGATATTTTATTGACTAATAGGAAGCGCTTGCGGTGCGACTGGTGTTTGCTCCGGAACAGTTGAGTTTACAACGTCAGTCTTGCCAAGATTTTTAAATTGAAAAATCTCACCCAAATTCGCTCGCAAATCGCGAAATGAACCGACTATGGTCTGAAAAGGGGAGTCTGGTACTGGCGTCGGAGTTTGATCTACGGCTAGACCCTGCTCGTTACTAGTAGCATCCCCGTCCGGGTTTAATAATGCCACTAATTGTCGCTGTGTCGAACGTGCCCAAAAAAAACTGATGAACGAGAATACGATTACCACTGAAGTCCACATAAATATTTTTCTGATATGTTCCGGTTGTTGTCGAATTTCTTTGTACATTCTTTATTGATTAAACATAACTAGTTTTATCTCATCGATCGGCAGATTCTTTTTTTGTATCTTAAACGTGTCCACTTTTTCAGGAGTGAGTCCCAACGCTTTGATGAATTTCTCTGGACCATCAATATCTATAGTAAGATCTGGTACTTTATAATGCATCGGGATGATTATCTTTGGCTCAATCAGACCGATTATTGCCACGGCCTCTTCGCTATTTATAGTATAGTTACCACCTATCGGTACAAAAAGTATGTCGACATTGCCTATCTCCTCAACTTGCTCACTGGTTAGTTTTTGCTGACCGAGATCACCAAGGTGACAAAGTCGCATCTCTTCCATAGTAACGATATAGATAGTATTCATGCCTCGTTCCGCTCCATCTACGTTATCGTGATAAGAGTTAATCCCATGGATATAGACGCCGGATTTTTCATATTCACCGGGGCCTTGGACCAAAAAAGCACCTTCGCCATCACCATAAGCATTGTGGTCGTAGTGTTCATGAGTAACAGCAATAATCTGATCGTGGATGCGTGGCGGTCGCAAACCAGTATCCTTTGAGAAGGGGTCAATTAGAAAACTAATGTCTTTTGACTCGAAACGGAAACAGGCGTGGCCAAGCCAAGAAATAGTCATATTGCTATTCTACCAAAAAGCGCCCAAAGATTCAAACCCAAAATTTTGACGAATAATAGAAATAATGTTACACTCGCTCGATAATGAATACGGTCACACCCCCAGCACAATCTATAATGAAAGACTTACTCGCCAAGACCGGTCTCGACTTACCCAAGGAAGGCGACATCATCTCCGGCGAAATCATCAGCGTCAGCAAGAATGCGATCATCGTAGATCTGGATTCTCTAGGTACTGGTGTCGTATACCCCGGAGAATTTTACGACAACTCGACATTACAAAAATCCCTAAAAGCCGGTCAGCAAATATCTGCCATTTTATTGGACATCGAAAACGAAGAAGGCTACCGAGAGCTCTCACTCAAACGCGCCCAGATCACAACCGCTTGGGAAGACATCAAACAAAAAAAGGAAAGTGGCGAAGTCATGACCACCAAGGTCATCAACATCAACAAAGGCGGTATCATTGTTGAAGTCAATGGCGTACAAGGTTTTTTGCCGTTATCGCAACTGGCACCGGAACATTATCCGGTTGTTGAAGGTGGCGATACTACAAAGATCGTCCAAGCACTTCAAAAATTCCGCAACCAAGATATCCAGATCAAAATTATTGATTTTTCAGAAGAGGAAAATCGCCTCATCGTATCCGAGAAAGCCATCAACGAAGATCTAGTCAAAGAAGAAATCATGCGCTTCAAGGTCGGTGATGTTGTCAAAGGCGAGATCGCTGACGTAACTGATTTTGGTGCCTTTGTTAAATTAAACGATGTCGTCGAGGGCTTGATTCACAAATCAGAAATAGACTGGAAGCTTGCTGAGAATCCTCGCGACTATCTCAAGGTAGGACAAACTGTCGAAGCCAAAATTATCAGCATCGACAATAGCAAAATCTCTCTGTCATTGAAAGCGCTCAAACAGGACCCATGGGACAATATTGAGGACAAATTTACTGTCGGCCAAACCATCAGTAGCGAAGTGATCAAAACCAGTGCTTACGGCGTACTAGTCCGCTTGACCGATGAGATCAGCGGTCTCATTCCAACATCCGAACTCGGCGACAAAAAACCATCTGATTTTGCCAATGCCGGCGACACCATCAACGTCTCAATCGTCTCCATCTCGCCCAAAGATCACAAAATGCTCCTCACCTTAGCCAAATAAACCTCTCGCACAAAAAAAAGAAAGACACAGAGAATGAATTTTTTCATCCTGTGTCTTTTTCTATTAAAACACTACACTTTCAGAGATAAAAGCCATGATCTCTGACAAAATTTCTTCATGAAAGGAGAGCGCTGTTTTCTCAAGTTTTGGTATTGTATTGCTCCCATTGAACAACATCGTCTTCTTATACAAAAACCACCACGGGGCAAGAGCAACTCTACCACCCAGCCCGAGTTGTTGCTCAACAATACCATCAAACTCGATACCGCGTTTTTTTAATTCCGCCCGACGAAGTCGGATTGCTAATTTTTTTAAATCTAGCTCCGCCGCCACTCTGGTATTCGCATAAATCTGTACGTTGCCTCGTCGATTCTGCTGTATCAATATCGCAAAGCTAGACTGATGGCGCATATATTTAACAACCAGTGGGTCATCACAATCTAAAACCCAAGCAACTTTTACAAGATTGCCTGATGCATCAGGATATTCGCGCACAACACCAAACTGCTCCCAAGATCGTGGCGTAATATTTTTAAAATAATCTTGTTCGATCTGCATCGCGGCTTGAGCAAAACCCAACCAATATTTTGAGTCTTCTGGATTACCATGCTTCTCGATAGTTTTAGAGATATCTATAATATCAAAGCTTCTAAAAATATCTGATTCTATAGAATCATGGGCTACTCTCAGTCCAATAGCTGCCCAACTCAAGATTGCGCGTTGGCGAGAATCTTCGTTTTGCGACAAATTCAGAAATGCAAACCGATTCATCGTTTTAAGAACTCGGCCAAAGGCAGTATCCTGTTTACCGTCACGACCCGCATCAGTCTGATTAGCATGATCGACAAAGATACTTACCGATTCTTTTCTATGAATATTTAGGTCGAGATATCGAGCTACTAAAGAAGTCGACGAGACTCCCTCGTCAGCTTCCGCGTTATGATTTCTATGTTCATTTAGTGGGTTATCGTCGTCGTCATCTCTTTCAAGCCATAAAACTCCTTTTTTGAGTTGTTGCTTCCATGACCCACCGATAACACCGTCGTAAGCGAGCACGAATTGGCCATTTTTTATTGCGCTATCAGCACCTGGAAAAACATTTAAGCCATACTTCTCAACTAAAATCATAGCGGCAGACTGATCAAAATCCGTATTAGGATGGACACCAAACTTTTTTATCGGATAGATATCGTCCATATTCACCTCCTATAAATCTTTTTTGTGAATTAAAAAACCTACATAACTATACCATACATAAAAGATTTGGTCAAACAGATCTATAGAGCTTGACAATAATGCTAGTATAGTCTAGTATAGGGCTATTCGTACGTGGCTAGACCACTTTTAAAATCCAGTAAGGAGTATCAGAATATGAATGCGCAAGAAAGACTAAACCAGAAAGCACAGTCTTTTGTGGTGAGGGCGAAAAACTTCGGCCAAAGAAAAAACCTAATGAGGGATCCTGCATATAAAACAGGTTCCGAAGAAAGAAAATTGCTTGAAATAGCAATTGGAAAATTGCGAGACGAGGTATGGGCAATACGAGATGAATTCGAGCTTGACAAAGAGAGTCACCGATTCTTCACAAAAGTCCTCGCTGATATCTGTGACGCCGTCACACCGGAACAGCTTGGCAAAGATATGCTATACATACTTTTGCCGACAAAAGCCAAGATCCGGGCCGCCTGCAATCACCTCCGTGATTTTCTAGGTATACAAAATCATTACACGCGAGTTGAAGAACTCGTGGCTAAAGCAAGGCCGCGTATTGAAAAACTGATGCCTGATGTCCAAAGTATTACCACCGAGAATCTAGACTCAATGGCTAGTATCGAGGATATCTATGAGGATATCGCGCATCAAAAAGAAGACACGGCTTTTTTTAAGAGACTCCTCCGAGACGTAGAATATCTCGAAGATAAAGTTCTACATAAAAAGAGGCTTCAGCTACCTCCCCGTCCATCAAGTTCAAAATTTGAATTCAAGGTCGGCCAAAAAAAGCCTCACACAGAACCCCAACCCCAAGGCAAATCCCGAGCTCTTGTGGTTCGAGATCCCAGCCAGAACAGGAGTGGGGACCAAAACCCCGAAGAGATACGAGTTAAGGTTGACTTCGATCTTTCCGGCCTAAAAGGTGTCCTCTCGCCCGAAGAGCGTGCTAGTCTTGAAAATGCAATCGACGGAGAATTTGTCGATCTTCTTGCCGAGGAAATGAGCGATGGCCAGCGTGAACGAGAACTAGCACATCAAGAATCACTAGCTCGACCGGATAAAAGCAGTGGACGAAGCAAACGCGCTCCCAAAAAAGCTAAAAAAGATAGCAAGAGGGGTCACTGGAATGAATCCGATGATAGACCTGTGCCTGTACCCACACGAGAACCCGTCCCGATAGCAATAGCACCATCTGTCGAAGCTACTACAACCGACCCGATAAAAGAAGTTCTCGAGAGGGCGATAGAAGTCTCGGGGGCCAAGTGGTTTCTTAATCGGCCTGATACCTACTCGACCGACGG
>CAYUQA010000094.1:0-1850 GCA_964446135.1 uncultured Candidatus Saccharibacteria bacterium
GTCAGGTGTAACCGAGATGATCGAGGTGCCTTTAAAAATAAGCGGTAGCATATTATTTGGAAAATACATCGCATCTAGTTTTTCAAACCAAAGTCTTATCGGCAGAAGCACATAAAAATAGATACTAAAAGAGCTGTGATGTGAGAAGTCTAATATATTTGAAATGACTGGCAGCCGGACAATTTTTTTTATAAAAACAGGATGTTCAAGAAATGGCAGTGGTGGAATGTGTGATTTGAAATAAAGATGAAAACGGTATTCTTTTTCAATATCTGGTTTTTCGGCGATAGCTTCTAGTAATTTAAAAAGTGAGGTGCCAACACCCCACGTTTCACCTTCTATCTGTTCGCATTCTATTCCGATATGTAACATTTAAAGTATAATTATAACTTCGATACCTTATGCTCTCCGCTTTTCTCGACAGACCCAGCGTGTCTGTCGAGAGGGCCGAGCCTGCACTCTTCTCAACAATAGTTGAGAAACCATGCCCGTTCCGGCTCGACAACCCGCTCCGAGGAAGAAGGTATCTCCGTTTGGATAATTTAACAGTTGGGAACATATATTTACTCCCGTCCGGTCCTCGGCTTCACGCATCTCTTCGGCCGGTTGCGATAGATAATACAAGAAAAAAAGTAACCCGGTCCGACCTTTTTTCTTGTATCTATCATCAACCGTCCTTCAGCGATACGCTTGCCTGCGGGGACGATCGTAAACATATGTTCCCAACTGTTTTATTTTAATATCTAATCGGTTCTAGGATATGTTTTTGACAGCCCCGCAGACGAGAATGGCGTGCAATGAGATTGCTGATCCAAACCATAAAAACAGGTCCCACGGGGTTACTTGTTTTTATGGTTTTGAATCGCAATCGTAATCAGCGTCATTTGAAGGCGAGGACTGGCTGGAGAAAATATATCCTAGAACCGATTACAGTTATTCCTGTAAACTGCTTTTGCCGAATTTGCCACGGTAAAAATCGATGACTCCTAACAAAATCCCCTTCGAAACTTTGCGTCTTGATGGTAGTGCTACTATCTTCAAGATTTGTTTGATTATAAGGTAAAATGACCAGAATGGCAATGCTAGGCGTACCCAGAGTGGTCCGTGTAGAAGATTAAAGAGCAAAGCATTGCGTTGGTGATAATAAAGCAAAATAGCCGAGCCGAGTTTGCTGGTCGTGCTTGAAACGGCGTGGTTTATGGAAAGCGTCGGTAAGACGACCAGTTGGAAACCGGCATTGTGGGCCCGCAGACAAAATTCGGCATCTTCAAAGTATAAAAAGAATCTTTCGTCTAGCATGCCGATTTTATTGATAACTTCGCTTTTTATACATAGACAGGCACCAGTCAGAAAGTCCGGCTCACTGCCGAGTGATTTTTGATCGTATATATGTACTAGCTCGGCCTTCAGCCAGCTTATTTTGCCGCCGTAGGCGTTTTTTAGTCCCTCATTGATGATCGGTCCCATTAAGCCAATTCGTGGATGTGATTGGCCGTAGGCAACCATATTTTCAACTAAATTTGGTGTCACAACCGTATCGTCATTTAATAGGATAATATAGTCAGAATCTTGAGCGATAGCTTTTTCGATTACTTGGTTATGGCCGGCGGAAAAGCCGAGATTTTTTTTCTCTTCATCCAAAAATACAAACCGCTTGTCCGTTGCTTTTTTAAGCCAATTTTGGATTTTGTCTATCTCCCCTGTCTTGGAGCCGTTTGGGTTTATATAGATAGTCAATTCGCCATAGGCCAGTTGTTTGACCGAATCCAAACAAACCAAGGCCTCCTCGGCGTTATTATAGCTTATGATACTTATGGTGACTTTTGGCGCTGTACTTGACATATATCTAT
>CAYUQA010000095.1:0-9249 GCA_964446135.1 uncultured Candidatus Saccharibacteria bacterium
CCAAGCTCAGTTCTTAGATAATAACACTATGTATAATATATGTCAACTACATATTTTTCTGCTAGGATAGTTAATATATTTAATGCCAATCACAACACCAAAATTTGAGGAATCTTATAATAAACTCAATCCCGAGCAGAAAATGGCGGTAGATACGATTGAGGGGCCGGTCATGGTCGTCGCCGGACCGGGAACAGGCAAAACACAGATTCTAACACTACGCATTGCCAATATCCTACGCCTAACCGACGTTGGGCCACGGGGTATCTTGGCACTGACTTTTACTGAAGCGGCTGCCAGCTCGATGCGGCAACGTCTTGCGGACATTATTGGATTGCCGGCTTATGATGTCACGATTACGACATTTCATGCTTTTTGCAATTCGATTATTCAGGATTATCCTGAATCATTTCCGGAGATCATTGGTTCGCAACCGATCACTGAAGTTGACCAAATCAATATTATCGAACAAAATCTCAAAACCTTGCCACTCACTATTTTGCGACCAAAAGGCGATCCACTTTGGTATACACGACCAGCATTGTCGGCAATCGGCACCCTCAAACGTGAGGGCGTGACTCCTGATCAATTCAAAACCATTCTAGAAAAAGGGCGGCTTGATTTCGAGGCAATCGAAGATCTCTATCACGAAAAAGGTAAATACAAGGGCATTATGAAAGGTACCTACCAAACAGAGCTTAAAACTATCGAGAAAAATACCGAACTTCTCTCACTCTACCGCGGTTATGAAACTTCGCTCCATCTGGAAAAAATCTACGACTACAACGATATGATTTTAAAAGTGCGCGATTGTCTCAACACTAATCAGGAGCTCCTTTTAAACCTTCAGGAAAAATATCAATATATTCTGGTTGATGAGCATCAAGATACCAATAAAGCACAAAATAATATTCTTGAACTCTTGGCCAATTTTTACGATCAGCCGAATTTATTCGTCGTCGGCGATGAAAAACAGGCAATCTATCGATTTCAAGGCGCCTCACCGGAAAACTTTAAATATTTCAAAACACGCTATTCCGATACAAAAATTATCACTTTGACAACCAACTATCGCTCTCGACAAGCTATTTTAGACGCGGCCTATGGCTTGCATCCGCAATCTACAACACTGGCTGGTATTCCAAACACGGATAATCATATTAGACTTTTACAGTACACGACGCGCGAACAAGAGACAGTTGCCAGTACGCAAACGATAGTAGAACAGATCCAAAATGGCATAGCCCCAAGCGATATTGCCGTTATCTATCGCGATAACGCTGATGCTCTAGATATCTCACGCGAGCTCAAGAAAAAAAGCATCGCGTTTCAGATACGATCGGATCAAAATCTTTTTGATGAACCAATCGTCAAGAAAATACTGTTGCTATTATCGGCGATTCAGAAATATGGTTCGGATGAATTATTGGCACAAGCATTACATATTGATTTCTTAGATCTTCAGCCACTCGATATTTTCAAAGCACTCACGGCTGCTCGTGAAAAAAGAGTCTCACTCTATGATTTTATTCTGACCGAAAAATACAATCAGCTCACCGCGGTTATAAGCCGATTATCAGATTGGAATATTCAAAACCAAAATGGCCATTTACTAGATGTCGTATCAGATATTATTCGCGATTCGGGTTGTTTGACATATGCGCTCAAACAACCAAATCAATTTGAGCTAACTGCGGCACTCAAAAAATTCTTTGATATTGTAAGACAGCGCATCATTATCAAACCAACGCTGACATTGGTCGAATTTCTGGCATATATTGAAACCATTACCAATCACGGCATTAAAATCAAAAAACCACAATCACCGATAGATAATGCTGTACAGCTCATGACCGCGCACCGAGCCAAAGGTCTTGAATTTGAAAGTGTTTTTATTCTACATTGTTTTGACGGTCATTGGGGTGGTAAACGACATGCGCAAGCGATCAAATTACCCCGACGCATTAGCTCATTATTCGATGAAACGACTACCGAAGACTATGACGATGAGTGTAACGTTTTTTATGTTGCTTTGACGCGCGCAAAAAACATACTAACCGTCAGCTACGCCGTCAACGATGGCGAACGCGAACTATTACCATCACGTTATCTGGGAGCACTCGGCCATACCGCAGAATCAATCGACTACCCACTTGAACCAACTGGTATATTTGCCGCCATACAACCCAAGATACCATCACGCGAATCAATCAATTCGTTCGTCAAACAAATATTTCTCAAACAGGGATTTTCAGTGACCGCACTCAATAATTATCTCGAATGTCCGTGGCGATATTTTTATGAAAATTTATTACAAATCCCACGCACGCCATCCATACGTCAACGATACGGCACGGCCATTCACAAAGCGCTTAATGATTTTTTCATTGACGGCAAAGCCACTGACAAGCCAACCCTAATCAACGCATTTGAAAACGCGATCAAACAGCAACCACTCTCGGAATCCGAATATACCTCACTAACCGAAGAAGGTAGAATAACTCTCAATGCCTATTATCAAAATTATCTGATTAACTGGCAAGGGCCAGTAATGACGGAATTCAAAGTACCGACCATTCAGTTGACCGATAATATTAAAATTCGTGGCATGATTGACCGAATTGATCTCCTTGAGAAAGGCGAAAGAACAACATTTCGAGGTCCTGTTCATGTCGTCGACTACAAAACCGGCAAGAGTAAATCTCGTAATGTAATTGAAGGTACCACTGCTTCGTCTGACGGCAATTACAAACGCCAACTTGTTTTTTACAATCTCTTGTTAAACCACTACGATAACGGCCGTCTCGATATGCAATCGGGTGAGATTGACTTTGTTGAGCCAGATGAAAAAGGCAAATTCAAAAAAGAAAAATTTACCGTGACAGCGGAAGAAATAAAAAATCTCGAAAGTGTGATAGCATCAACTGCTTCCGAGATTCTGTCACTGGCCTTTTGGGATCGCCGTTGTGATAATAAAGAATGTGCTTACTGTGGACTCCGTGATCTTATGGCTGATTCATAATCTGACGCATCTCTTCAACAGAATAAAAATCACCAAATTTATCATAGACTATCACGCGCTGTATCTTATGTACTCTGATGAGTTCAACATATTCAAAAATTGCACATATTGCATTAAATTCATCATCAGTAAAAACATCCCGTGGCTTAATAAGCTCTAACGTGCCTGATTTAAAATAAGAAGTGGTCTTCAAGAGCTCAAGGTATTCTCGCACCAATACTGGTTGACTCGAGATGAAATCCAAGAAAAAAGATTGCCGCATATCTACTGGCACTCGAAGTGGAATCATACTGCCATCATGTTTTATTCGAAGAGCCCATGGATCAGTACCGATTATAACTCTATCGGAAAAATAACTAGTCAGGGACAAGGTAATAATATTTTTCCAATCATCTGGATAAGAATATTCACTACTTCTCGGACTTGGGAGAATACTGAATATAGTAAAATAATTCTTGAGAAATGTGATAATCTCAATAAGCGCTTCTAAGGACCTGCTATTCTCAGCAAAAAAAACCTCACCCATCAATTCATCGACAGTCGAAACAGAGAAGTAGTTTATTAGACAATATAGATCTTCAAAAGCAAAAGCATCCGAAGTGATCATAATATCATTTTCATCTTCAGGACATACTTCCAATATATATTCGATCATATTATTGGATCCGGTATGTGTCGATACATCATTGATCATATAGCGGCTATATTCTTTTTTGGGCATATTATCCTCTCAAAGTACAGATTAACTTAATTCTAAAATAACTCATATATTAATTTTGTCAATAAAAACTCCGCCCTATAAAAAGCGGAGGCCTTGCAAATCTTTAGAAAACTCTAACAGACGATTAAAATACAGATCGCCGACTCCGGTAATCTTCATATAAAAATAATCAGTTACTCCAAACTGTCCCGACGTAGAGTCACACCAGACATTTCTTACGCCAATTTTGTAATTAGAATTATTAATCAACTCAAAATGTAATTCATTTTTTAAACATGAAAAATCTGACACTAGATAATTAAAAAATAAAAGGCGCTTATTGGGGTGGAATGCCACAAGACCAGGCATCGCATATCCTCCTGCTAGCTTTAGTATACCCGGGGCTATTTCACCACAAAATATATGTTTACTTATGTCAGATATGACGCTTGGAAAACATAAATTTGTTTTTTTGTATAGTTCAAGGTAATCCACAAACTCAGTCAATCCCAAAAACGGCGTGTCTTTTGCGGTCCCAAATTCTCTCCCGATAAGACCGAAAACATTTTTAATCGTTGGATCAAAATCGCGAAAATAGTCCAGTATCACATTCATGCGTCGAATATCAAATGATACGGGAGCCATCGCGTTGGATGTAGTTACATTAAGATGTTTACTATCCATACCATTTGTTATTTTAGTAATCTGAATAATATTATCGGTATTAGGGTTTGTAGACATGCAAATATCTCCTTGTAAAAGTGCGGCGGTTAAAATAATTTTATATCACTCCCTAAAATTGGCAAATGGCCATACGCGCGCTATAGTATGACAGTGGAACAAGAAAAAGCTATCAGCGTCGGACAATTTATCGAACAAGTTAATTCACTATTTACCGAGATCGGGCCGGTGTTGATTGAAGCCGAGATTTCTAGTATCCAAAATCATCCCTCCGGTATATACATAACCCTCAAAGACCCCAAAGAAGAAGCGATACTCTCTGGGTATATGCACCCGCGCGCCTACGAACAATCGGGCATAATCCTCGAGGAAGGCATGCTGATCCGTGCGCATGGCACGCCGAACATCTACAAGCAAAAAGGTCGTTTTAGTTTAGTGATTCGTTCTATTGAACTGGCTGGCGAGGGTGTATTGCAAAAAAACTACGAAGCCCTAAAAAAGAAATTAGAAGGCGAGGGATTATTCGCCCGCAAAAGACGGCTTTCGGCACTATCAAAACGCATCGCGATTATCACATCAAAAAGTGGTGCCGTTATTAATGATTTTAAAAACAACATTGTCGAAGCAGATCTGTCACTAACTTTATACGACGTACGCGTTGAGGGCGTGCGGGCAGTTGAAGATATTTTAAATGCCATGATTTTTTTCAACCAACACGCAAAAGATTATGATCTCTTGGTGATCATGCGTGGCGGTGGTTCACTCGAAGACCTGCAAGCGTTCAATCATGAGCAGATTTGTAGGGCAATCTTCGGTTCAATTTTGCCAACAGTTGTCGCTATCGGTCATGATCGCGACATACCGATCGCACAGATGGTCGCCGATGTTGCGCCATCGACACCGACCGCCGCCGCAGTTGCTATCAACCAGTCATGGCTTGAAGCGCGTAATTATCTAAAAAATAGAGTTAATTTTTTTCAAAATATAGCATCTGAAATTATTCTGAACTACGAAAATCGTATCCATCTACTACAGTCAGCCATCGCCCGTGAATTGCGTCGTACTTTTGAAAATATTCGTCAGTCTTTGTCACAATATGAACGATACATCCTAAGCGTGCACCCACAACGTATTTTTGAAAAAGGATATAGCATCACAAGTAACGCACAGGGTAAAGTAATACGCTCGATAAAAAATATAGAGCCACAACAAATTATTTTAAATCGTTTTGCTGACGGCACAATTTCTGCTAAAGTAGAAGGAATTCATAGCAATGACCAAACTAAAACCCCAATTAAACGCATTGCTCGCTGAGCTTGAAGATATAGCGCAGTGGTTTGAACAAACACCCAACGCCGACATAGACGAAGCATTAAAACGCGCCGATAGGGGTGTCGCGTTGGTAGTAACGATTAAAGAACAACTTAAAGCCCGCGAAAATAAATTCCAAGAAGTCTCCAAAAAACTCGAGAAATAAAAAAAGCCCCGTTGAAATTTTTTAACGGAGCTTTTGCTTTATATACTTAACAACTGACCTGCTGTTTCCATGCCATACGAAACAGTTGCGTTCCTTCAAAATCAGCCAACTGATACTCTAGGTTGTATTTTTTGTTGCCACGATAGGGGATCTCGGAATGATCTCTCCATGGTATAATTTTCGATCCGATTGCCTCACAGGCAAACACTATACAACGAATACGCGTACGGGTATTTTGAAGTTCGGATTCGGTATCGCGCAATAGTCCAGAAGCTGTAGAAAAATCGAGTTTGGGTAGCGTACCGCTTGTTTTGATTTTTTTATCGACTAGGCCATACACCACGGCAGAGACCTCATAAGATTTTTTTATCTCAACACCTTTTGGACTTTCTTCCCGATGAAAAGGTATCGCTGTCTCTGAAATTTCGGTACGAGGCACGGGCGGTTGTTCCAGTAACGCGTCCTTTAACGATTCCCGTTTGGCTATTAATTCTCGTTCCAATTTTAAAAGCCTTACCAGATCGAGAACTCTCGGATTAGCCCAACCAGAAGAAACTAAGTCCATATCTTGCAGATTGATCTTATACATTTTTCCAAGTTGAAATACAAGCTTCTGCTCATCGCTAGCTGCCAAGATGCCAGCATCAGAGAATTGGAGAAATAGATATTGATTCAAAGAAGCATCCAAGCTTTGCATATTCAACTTGCCATCGGTAATGATAGGGAATGTCCTCAAGACGTACACATCAGTCTCCTGTCCATCATATTGCTTAACTTTACAGTATACTTTTGAGAACATACCAAAATTAAACCGTTCCTGATTACTCTGAATACCCAATACCCCAATCTTAAGAATATCCGGGAAAATTACATTTGGATCTTGTAGGCGCTTGGCTGTTGTTCGCCACCAAGAATCTTTATCTATATTGAGTATTAGTCCTTCACATGAAAATTCTGCTAACGCATCTATGAAATTGATTACCGTGCGATTTTGGCCGTGGCTCTTAAAGCCAGCGCCAATTATTCTATTTGTCAAAGTACACCTCCACGAAGAATCAGACGTTAGTAAAATAGAACTAATCACTAGTCACGTCAAATAAAAAAGCGGAGCATATGCTCCGCTAAGCAACATATTGATCATTGGTTTCGATAAGTTGTATTTTATCGATCGTGTCCAAAAGCCATTTGCCAAAAACTGCCACGAGGTATCGTTGTTTAATATTAAGTTCGCCATTCAGAAACAACGTCTCGTTATACTGGCCCCATATTTTGTGGTAGTGGGATGTACGTTCAATCAGTTCCTGAAACAAAGCTCCGGGTTTATCCTCATATTCTAAAAATATTTTCTGGAACCACGAAACAGAAAATAGTTTTTTATCCAATCGAAAACGACTACTCGCATTCAAAATAGGTCCGGAAACAACAAGAACCATAATCATTCCGGATACCATAAATTTCGTAAATTCTTCATCGGGACAAAGCTGTCTAAACACTACTTCCTCGCTGGGAATGGAATTTAAAAGAATTTCTAATTCAGTTATATCTTCATCACTAATATGTATTGGCATATCAATGCCTCCTGTTAAAAATCTTACCGCCATCATAGCAAAAACGGAATAAAAAACAATAAAGGCCATTTTTAGACAAGGTTGTTTTATTCTTGAAACTTTGTCATGATGCTCAAGTAAATTCTTTTATGCCAACCCCGAAAAAACTAAAATATATCTTTATAGTTGGCGGAGTTATGTCAGGTGTCGGCAAAGGCATCGCTACCTCCTCCATAGCCAAAATCCTACAGAGCAAAGGTTTTGTCGTTACTGCGGTTAAAATCGACCCCTACGTCAATGTCGACGCCGGTACCATGAACCCAACCGAGCATGGCGAGGTTTTTGTGCTCGATGATGGTATGGAATGCGATCAAGATATGGGTAACTACGAGCGCTTTTTAAATATCGAACTCGGACGAGAAAACTACATGACCACCGGCAGTATTTACTTGCGCGTCATAAATAAAGAACGCAATCTCGAATACGATGGCAAATGCGTCGAGGTAGTACCACATATCCCATTGGCTGTCATCGACCAAATAAACAAAGCGGCTGAAAGAGCAAAGGCCGATATAATCATGATCGAGGTTGGCGGCACTGTCGGTGAATATCAAAATATCCTTTTTCTTGAAGCAGTCCGCATGCTTAAAACAAAAAAGGCTGATGACGTGCTTGTGGCATTGGTGAGCTACTTACCAATACAAGGGAGTGGTAGCGAGCTCAAAACAAAGCCGACACAACATGCTGTTCGTACGCTTAATGCCACTGGTATACAGCCAGATATTATTATTGGTCGAGCATCAGTATCTCTAGATGAAAAACGTAAAGAAAAAATAGCATTTAATTGCAACATCCTCCAAGAAGCAGTTATCTCGGCTCCCGATATCGAAAGTATATATGACGTACCTATCAACTTTGAAAAAGATAACTTGAGCGGTATCGTCCTCAAGCGCCTCGGCTTGCGTCCACGTACGACTGACCTCAAAGAATGGCGGGCATTTGTTGATACTACTAAAAAAAGCATTAAACCAATTCGCATTGGCATGGTCGGTAAATATTTCAGTACCGGCAGTTTTGTCCTAGCTGATTCATATATCTCGGTCATAGAGGCCATCAAACACGCCGCCTACGCCCAGAAACACAAACCTATCATCGAATGGCTCAACGCCGAAGATTTTGATGTTTACCCGAACGCGGAAGCGGGCGGGCGGACTACATCAAAAGATGCCGATAAAAATCTCAAAAAATTATCTGACTTTGATGGCGTTATTGTCCCCGGTGGCTTTGGTAGTCGGGGAGTCGAGGGCAAGATAAATGTAATAAAATATTGCCGCGAGAAAAAGATACCATATCTCGGTCTCTGCTACGGTATGCAATTAGCCGTTATCGAATATGCGCGCTCGATACTCGGTCTGACGAAAGCACACACAACTGAAATTGATCGCGAGACAAAAGATCCGGTGATTGATATCATGCCCGAACAGAAAAAAAATATTTCACAAAAAAATTATGGCGCGACCATGCGTCTCGGCGCTTATCCGGCGGAATTAAAAAAAGGCACCATTGCTTTTGGCACCTACAAGAATTTAGCGATCTCCGAACGTCATCGTCATCGCTACGAAGTCAATCCAGAATATATCGAAAAGCTCGAACAGGCCGGCCTCATTTTTTCTGGCACCTCGCCCGATAGGCGATTGATGGAAATCGCTGAACTACCAATCACCAAGCACCCCTTTTTCCTCGGCACCCAATTCCATCCCGAACTCAAATCCCGCCCCCTCGCCCCACATCCAATTTTCCTCGCCTTCATCAAAGCTGCGAT
>CAYUQA010000096.1:0-2305 GCA_964446135.1 uncultured Candidatus Saccharibacteria bacterium
TTTGATCGGCTAGTGTTTGAAAATGAACCCGACGGACAATTATGGGAGTATCTGCTGTCATATTTGCATCATTTGAACCATTCGGCACAAACATCAGACCAAGATTGGAGTCTGTTTGAAAGCAAATATCGTGCCGGTCTGATGTCTGTCCTAGGGTATCCAAGCACAATGAATCTGGAAGAAATTATCAACGCGCAGATGCGCAGCTCCTCTTTTTTGAGGCATGTGGTAAAATAAAGAGGTATGGATTTTGACGTAGAACCGCTATCTCATCAGCCACGTCCGTTGACTAAAAACCCTATTCCACAGAGTCCAGACAGACTTCCCGAATGGCAGAATAATCAACAGCGACCACAACGTGGTTATCGTAATTTTTTCCTAATAACCTCTGGGCTTATTCTTTTAGCAATCGGGGTTTTTTTGCTGGTTTTTTTCAGGAGCGGTCATTTTACGGAGCAGGACGTTGAGTTGACTATTGATGGTCAGCGGGAAATATCCTCGGGGACACTAGTAGAATACAAAGTAACATATAAAAATAATACAAAAAATGCGCTGGAGAATGCTCAATTGACTTTTTTCTATCCAACCGATGCGATTCCTTTTCATGATGGCGAGGTGGTCAATAATAATACCGAGTTACTAAAACTAGGTACGATTGATCCGGCTTCGACATCAGAAAAAATATTTCAGGCAATTTTGGTAGGTGATAGGGGTGCTATCAAAAATGCATCAGCCAATTTGACCTATACGCCACAGTCAATCCGCTCTTCGTTTAAAAAAGATGCGACTTTGAGTACGACCATAACTAGTCTGGCTGTGCCGCTGACTTTAGTGGCGCCACCAAATATCGTACCGAATCAGCCGATCTCATATCTTCTCGACTATCGCAACCAATCCGGTGAGGATTTGACTGGTTTGCGTTTGGTTTTTGATTTTCCAGATGGCTTTCGTATTAGAAGTGCCAAGCCACAACCGACATCCGGTACGATGTGGCAACTAGGCACACTTAAAGCAGGTGATGGCGGACGCATATCAGTAGACGGTATTATTCAGGGCAACCAACAAGAGAATAAAAGTATAAGCGTGACCTTGCAGAAGAAAATTGCGACACCAAGTGGTGATAAATATGTTGATTTTGAAAAGACACAGACCGGTTCCGTGATTTCTACGCCACCGCTTTCTTTGGATGTATCAGTAAATAGTGGCAATGACTATGTTGCCCATTTGGGCGACAATTTACAATATTCTATTCGCTATGCCAACAACAGCTCTGTTGATATAGTCGGACTGACATTAAATACAAAACTTGACGGCGCAATGTTTGATATTTCAACCGTAAAGAGCGAAGGATTTTTTGATAGTCGAACCAATATTATTACTTGGAATTCATCGGCGGTATCGGATTTTAATACTTTGCGACCCGGTAAAAGTGGTACCGTGACCTTTAATGTCGCAGTAAAAGCTAGTTTTGGTGGCGCTGTTGGCGCATCAAACAGTATCTTAAAAGTAAGCTCGACATTCTCAACGCCAAATGTACCAGATGGTATTGGTGTTGATAGTGTTTCAATTACAAAAGATCTCACGACTCGTATTTCCGGTCAGCCCAGCTTTACTCAAACCGGTTTGATCCGTGATGAAGAGCTTGGTGCTAGTGGCCCGTTTCCACCCAAACTAGATCAGCAGACAGTATTTACAGTTCGTTGGCGTATTACCAATCCGTCAAATGACCTGACCGGTACACGTATTACAGCGCAACTACCGCCCGGCGTGTCTTGGGTCGGCAAAACACGAGTTAGTGCCAGTCAACCACAGCCGACTTATGACGATCGCTCGAGCATTATTTCTTGGAATGTGGGCACTGTGCCCGGTGGTACTGGTTTGAGCTTTCCGATATACGAAGCTGATTTCCAAGTGGCGATTACGCCTTCAGTCAATCAAGTTGGCAGTATCGTAACTCTACTCCGCTCGATCAATTTTGAAACAACCGATAGCTTGACCCGAGAGAATTTTGTCCGCAGTGCTATCGATTTGACGACCGGTAATATAGCCGATGGCGGCTCGAATGGCATAGTTGTGCAATAAAAAAAGCCTGCGACATAAGGAATCGCAGGCTGGCTATAACCAAAAATTCAAAAGGTTCCTTGTACCCAATTAGTATATTATAATTTCTGAAGATATTTGTCAAATGTGCTTGTGAATAATGAAATAATTAGCTAGTATTTTCTTTATGTCTAATGACCTCATGGAAAAGATTATATCACTGTGTAAGCGTCGCGGTTTTGTGTTTCCCGGTTCTGAAATTTAT
>CAYUQA010000097.1:0-3940 GCA_964446135.1 uncultured Candidatus Saccharibacteria bacterium
GAATACATGGAAAATAACGGCGTTAAACATATCAGCGAGCTTGTTGGTATTGACGCCTGATGAGATGAGACTTCGATCCCACCGGAGTCTTTTTATTTTGACAAAACCATCATCTTATGTTAGATTCATCCAAAAGCTTTACAATTCAATAATAAGGAGAATACCCATGGAAACGGAAAAAATATGGCCGAGAGTCTATTTACTTCTTCGCAAAGAATTAAAACATGGTGGCAAAAATATGCCACATTTACTATTGGTTCAGTTCGAATCTGGTAAATTCGGTCTTCCCTACGCTTCCTACGAAAACAGGCCAGCCACCGATAGAATTATTACCATGGCAAAAAATAATCTTTCGATTCAAATTGATCCACTAGATCTCCGCTTAGTATACGAGTTACACTGGTCTAACGATAATCATAAGCGGATGCGAATAGATCTATTTTTTGGGACGGTTGGTCCGATTGGAGAGTTGGGATACGATCCAGATGCATACCGATCCGCTGAATGGTTTCCTATTCACGAACTGCCTAAAAACACACTGTCACATATATGCTTGGCGCTGACGCACATTGTCAATAACGTGTCGCGAGCAACGGTACGACCATCTGACTACCCGGAGGGATTCTAATGCCACATAATCCGTATAGTGACATCTGTCCGACTGTTAGTGTATTTATCGCCAATAGGAAAGCTCAAAAAGTTCTCTTGGTTTTGCATCCAAAATATCAATGTTGGTTAGATCCCGGTGGCCATATTGAGCCCAATGAGAATACCAATCAAGCACTTGTTCGAGAAGTAAGAGAAGAAACGGGTCTGATTCTGTTCGTTGACTTAATTCCACTAACACAAAAACCCAACTATTACATTGAAGGGAGAACTATACTTTATACCCCGGCGTTTATCGACTTTCATCCAAGTAACACTGAGGGTCAATTTCATGAAGCAGATGTCTATTTTCTACTTCAGAAAAGTTCAAAAGAACCTGCGTGTTCCAAAGAGCACCTCAATATGCGGTGGTTTACTTCAAAAGAGCTTGATCATCCACAATATAACATTGGGCCAGACATCAAATATTACGCCCGCGAAGTTCTAAAAATTGCTCAACAGTATTTACTTACTCGGAAGATTAAAAAGCGACTAACATGGAAAGGAAAGCGTAGATACCGCATGAAAACCAAGGTTCGTCCCGCGAAATGCAAACTCGCGGGGTTTTTTTTATTGTAAATTTGGGCTCCAAAAAATTAAAATAGCCGCTCAACACTATCAAGAGTCGGTATCGCAGAGGTATCGCATTACTCAAAGAAAAGATTTCGCGATAGAATAGAACTAATGAAAAAAGTTCCGAGTTTTTTATTATTTTTTTGGATTGCTTTCGTTTTTAATCTCATTTGGGAATTTGCCCATGCTCGTCTTTATATAAGCAGTTTTACGGGATCTTCGCCAAACACATGGACGCTGATTTTAGCCGCTTTTTTAGACGCCATCATTCTTGCCGTATTATTATATTTCGCTCGAAGATTCAAATATGCGAGCGAATTTTTTATTGTACTATCCGGACTCTTGATAGCAATTATTATAGAAATCTTCGCACTCCAAACTGGTCTATGGAGTTACACTGTCGCGATGCCAATTATCCCAATCCTCGGCACCGGCCTTACACCCACCATCCAACTTGCCATAACCGGACTGATTAGCTTCCGCATCACGAAATTTTTCTCCGCTTGAGTTTTTTTAGATGAGACCATAGAATAAGCCCAATGAAACTCTTTCTCGCGTCATCTCTCGACAAAAATTTGTCGCTTTTTTATAGAACGTATTCCGCAATCGGCGCGAAGTAATAACTCCAAATTCATCAATGACCACAAAAAAATCATCGACCACGTCCACGAACAGAATTTGCCATTATTTTTTATCAAAGACACCCAAGCATTGTGGTATAAAGATAAAAAATTTGAGTTATTATCTCTCTAGAGTTATCATAGAGCCATATGGATAAAGTACAACATTTTGAAATTCCAGCGGATGATTTTGAACGGGCGAAAAAGTTCTATAGCGATGTTTTTGGTTGGGGAGTACAGGATTTCCCGATGCCGGATCCAAGCATGAAATATGCCGGCGCGCATACGACTGCAGTTGATGAAAAGCAAATGCCCAAAGAGGCGGGTGCAATCAACGGTGGTATTACGACCCGATCGCCATTTCTGAAGCACGCAACGATTACCATAACTGTCGAGGACATTAATAAATCACTAGAAACGGTGGCTGCGCATGGCGGCAGTAAAGTCACCGATGTCATGCCTGTCATGGATATGGGTTTACTGGCCTATGTCAAAGACACCGAGGGCAACACAATTGGCCTCTGGCAGAATCTTAAGAAATAATTAATTTTTATATCTATGAACAAATACATCACGATAGTAGTCGTTTTTATAATAATCGTGGTCGGCGGTTATTTTGTAATGTCCAATAATACGCCAGTACCAAAAACAGAAGAAAGTTCGATAACTGATGACCCAATACAGACCACATCTCCTTCACCAAAGACCAGTGCATCGACAACACCAGACAGTTCAACTGCACCAAAGCCATCCACGACTATCACCAAAGCGCCGCCAATAAGTATTAAAACATTTACCGTCACCGGGCAAAATTATTCATTATCACCGTCGGAAATTAAAGTCAAAAAGGGCGATACTGTGAAAATCGTATTTAAAAATAATAGTGGCACGCATGACTGGGTGATTGATGAATTCAATGCCCGCACATCACGTATACAAACTGGGCAGACTGCTGAAGTCGAATTTGTCGCCGATAAAACAGGCACCTTCGAATACTACTGCTCGGTCGGCTCCCATCGCCAACAGGGCATGGTCGGCAAACTCATTGTCGAATAATAAAAAGGCCCGGAGACTTAATAAGCGTCCGGGTCTTGCAGAAAAAGAGGAAGGAGAATAACTCTCATCTGCCGAAAATTTTCTTGAAAATTTTACCGATGCCTTTTTTAATTTTTGCGTTCGGTACGGCGACACCAACACGGAATTGTACTAGTCCGGGGGCGCCTGCTGAAGTGGGGAATGCATATCCGGCTTCAAGGAATAGCGGCAATTTTATTGCCTGTCCGAGCACAGCGATATGCTGAATATCTTTTCCGTCTTTTCCGTCTTTTATCAGAACTCGTGAATATGCGACAGCTGGACCAACAAGCCAGCCTTTTATAGGGGTTAAAAAACTCATGCCATTTTGCGTCAGCTGATGATTGAGACCATTTTGTCCGAATATTCCGCCATATGTTACAAATGGCGCCAGAATTAATTTGGGATGTACTGGAATAGGCACAACGACACCAGCCATCACTTGGCCGACAGTCTTGACTCCTCGTACTTGGACTCCACCAATTGTTCCAAGTAAAAGCGATCCTTTGATTATCTTTAAGAAAAGATTATCAGTGTTCTTTGATTCGGTATTATCAACAACGAATTGCATTATTGGCCTTAGCTTTAATGGGTCTCGATCAGCTATCTTTTCGATCAACACTGAACACTGAGCGATTAAACCCTCCATTATATTTATATTCTCAGTTGTAAGTTCTTGTTGGTCTCTATACCATTTCAACTCGGCTGATTTGGCCTTAAGTTCTGCTCGCAGTCGTGCTGTAGAAAGTTGGATTTTCGGTTTTTCGGTATGCAGGATTTGATCAGCCTCTTGTTGGACTATTGCCACACGAGCCGGTTCGCTTAAAAAGTATTTTGACTCGGCATTAGCATCACTCACAAAGACAAGGAAAGCAAACACGATAAAAAATATCGAAAAAATAGTCGAGTGTTTCATAGCATATTCTCCTTATTTGTATCTATTTTCAAGGTTTACGACCGTTGATAGGTCGCTACTTACGACCACCAGCTTATCAGATCATTGATAATATGTCAATTATCTAGTCTTG
>CAYUQA010000098.1:0-2167 GCA_964446135.1 uncultured Candidatus Saccharibacteria bacterium
AACGCAAAGGACATAGTGAACGCAATTATCGCACGCTTTGGGGTACCAAAGGCAGTTATCAGGAAATCGCTCGAGCTTATCAAAAGCATGGGCAACTCTGCTCTAAAAATGACGGTGGTATAATTAAGAAAATCAGAATCAACAATCGCTCGGCTCATTTTTGTCCGGTTCATCAAAAATTATGAATTCAGATTTTAAAAAATATCTAGCTACTGTCGGTACAATGCTCGTGCTCGGTTTTGGTTTTTTCTATTCTGGACTTATTAAAAAAACCATCGATATAGCTCACGGCACAACCGCGCAAATTTTAAATAATCTACAATCAAAAAACACAAAAGGTGGGCGATTATGCGAAACACTAACTCGACCGTTTGCGGTTATGATCTCATCCGATGCCGAGGCGCGACCTTTATCTGGCATTGGACAAGCCGATCTGGTATTTGAGATGCCGGTCACAGACAGCGGCGTTACGCGCATGATGGCGGTATTCGAATGCGCGCAACCAAAAGAGATCGGGTCAATCCGATCTTCACGTATTGATTTTATTCCGCTCGCTCAAGGTCTAGGCGCGATTTACGCGCACTGGGGCGGTGAACATCAAGCGCTGTTACAACTCGATAATCGTATCATCGATAATATCGACGGGCTAAAGTACGATGGCACTGTATTTTTTAGAAAACCAAGCACGCCACGACCGCATAATGGTTTTACTAGTTTTGAATTATTGAAAAAATTTGCCGAAGATCATCAATACGATATAGGCGAACGAGCACAATATATTTATGACGCAGAGGATGTATCAAAAGGCACCGAGAATCCGCTATCCTTGTATCGTGGCGAGTTTACTGTAAATTGGACCTATAGTGAAAAAGAAAATATCTACACTAGACAGCGCGGCGCAAAAGATGAGATCGATAAAACAACTCGGAGCCAAGTCAGTGCCAAAAACATAATCATCATGAAAACGACATGGTCACCAATCAGCAAAGATTATATCCGAGTACAAACACTCGGCACTGGTGATGCGACTATATATAAAAATGGTATTACTATCACTGGTCGCTGGAAAAAAGATAGCGCTGAAAAACCATTGCAATTTTTTAATGAGAAAGGGGATGCAATCAATTTGGTCAAAGGCTCAACCTGGATTGAAATCGACGCCCGCGGCGCGGACGGGCAGACTAGCTTATGATTATTTTTCTTCACGGCTCTGACCGTTATCGCATATTCGAAAGGATTCAAGATATCGAGACAGAATTTGCACAGAAAAATATTACCGGCACGAGATGTTCTGAAAACGAGATAGATAGCATGCGAGAAATACTTAAAACTAAAAGTTTTTTTGACGAAGCACGTTTAGTCATCATCACTGATGTACTTGCGCAAGGTGATGTTATCGCTGAGCTTATTGAGAGATACAACGTGACCAGCGATCCTACTACCACAGTCGTCATCGCCGTAATGACCGACATCAGTAAGTTTAAAAAAGGCGCTGGCAATCTCGCAAAAATATTAGCAAGCAAAAAAATCGCTGTAGAGACATTTGAGCCACTGGCCGGCGTCGCGCTAAAGCAATGGATTGATCATCAAACAGAAAAATACAAAATTAAAATTGCGCCGTCTGTGATCGACAAACTCATCCAACTCACAAACAGCGAGATTGAAAAACCCAGAAAAATATTCGTCAGCAATAGTGGGCGACTGGCGGTAGAGATACAAAAAATCGCGCACTTTTGTTATGGCTCGACGATCGAAAGCATCGACAAAGCTATCGTAGAAAAACTCGTTCACCATGAGTCAAAAGAAAATATTTTTGCCTTCACAGATGCACTGGGTCATCAGAATATAGTTCAAGCACTATCATTACTACATCGACAGCTTGAACAAGACGCCGACCCGCATTATTTAATGTCTATGATCGCCTACCAATTACGTAATCTGGCGATTGTTCGAGATGGAATTGACCGCAATAAAAACGCCACCGCTATAGCTACCGAGAGTGGGCTCCATCCTTTTGTAATACAAAAGACTTACCAGCAAGCAAAAGCTTTTACAACAGCGAGGTTGGCTAGTCTGATTATAAAGCTCTCCGAGCTGGATCAGTCAATGAAAGATGGACTCATTGATCCGACAGATGGCCTCTGGCAATTCCTGCTGGACATGTCTG
>CAYUQA010000099.1:0-2862 GCA_964446135.1 uncultured Candidatus Saccharibacteria bacterium
TCTACACGATCTTCTCGGCTTAGTAATTGTACATTATCATCGAGTTGTTAACACTTTGACAATTTAAACAAAAAAAGTCCCGAGTCGAGTGGGGCTTTTTGAGGAAGCGTTATGCGCGAGGGGTTTTGTGTATGGTGCGGATGCAGTCGGTGCACATTTTGATGCGTTTGCCACCAACAAGCGCCCATTGGAGGTTGACATGTTTCTTGTAGCGATTGACGATATTGTAGTGACCGCGAAGTAACTTGCGCTTATTTGCCATCACTGGTTTCTTTTTGCAGGTCGGACAGGTAGTCATGGTTATTTGATTTATTGTTTACAGTCTACCCGAAAAATGTTAGCTTGGCAATAGTATTTAGTATATCCTATGGACATTATCCTTATATTATTCAAGCTGGCGGTCGTCCTTTTTTCGGTTATTCTACATGAGGTTTCTCATGGTTTTATGGCCTATAGCATGGGCGATTCAACCGCAAAGCATCTTGGCAGGTTGACCCTCAATCCGGTCAAACATATCGACATCTTTGGTTCTATACTTCTGCCACTTATGACCTTTGTTTTGGGCGGTTTTGTCTTTGGCTATGCCAAGCCAGTTCCGTATAATCCCCACAACCTCAATGACAAAAAATATGGTCCAGCAAAGGTAGCATTAGCGGGCCCGGCTGTGAATTTTATCCTAGCTGTTATTTTTGGTTTGATTTTAAGATTTTTGCCGTTATCACTACAAACCGGTATTTTACCTGAACTTTTTTCTTTTATCGTGCTACTTAATCTGGTACTTGGCGTTTTTAATATGATTCCAATCCCGCCTTTAGATGGCCACTGGATATTACTGACATTTTTACCACCTAGTATGCAGGCGGTCAAAGTATTTATATTGCGTTATGGCTTGCTTCTTTTCGTGCTTTTTTTGTTCTTTATCTTTCCCATCATCTTCCCCTTGATTAATTTCCTCTATGGAGTTATAGTAGGTTAGCAGGGGGTTCTAGCGGGATCAAATAAACGTGGGGTTTATTTTACTGATTTTTAACCAGAGAACTCCCTGCCCCTTTTTTATATAATGCCTACATTTAGACAATTATTGCGAAAGCCTCGTAAGAAGCCCGTCACAAAAACTCGCTCACAAGCGATGGCTTTTAGTTTTAATAGTATCCATAATCGACCGGTAAAACATAATTCTCCTTTTAAACGTGGAGTGTGTATCCTTGTAAAGACCACTACTCCAAAAAAGCCAAACTCTGCTTTACGTAAGATAGCTCGTGTAAGACTGACAAACGGCATGGAAGTTACTGCCTATATTCCCGGCATAGGCCATAACCTTCAAGAGCATTCTGTGGTGATGTTGCGTGGTGGTCGTGTCAAGGACTTACCCGGTGTTCAGTATCACATCGTTCGTGGTCGTCTTGATGCTTCTGGCGTCGATAAACGTCGCCAAGGACGTAGTTTATACGGTGCCAAAGCACCAAAAGCTTAGTTTTAGTAAATTAGACTCCAATTATGCGTAGAAAAAGAAAAAATAAAATAGAAATTGAGCCCGATCTCAAATATAGCTCTCTTTTAGTCGCCAAATTTATAAACTACATGATGAAGGCCGGTAAGAAATCTGTTTCCGAAAAGATTCTTTACCAAGTTATGGATCGTCTTGAACAACAGTTCAAGAAACCAGCACTTGAAGTTTTTAGTGAGGTCATTGATACCGCCGGACCTCAATTAGAGCTCAAATCACGTCGTATTGGCGGCGCCAACTATCAGGTTCCTTACGAAGTAAAAGGTGAACGTAAAACCGCCCTAGCGATGCGTTGGATGCTTGATGCTTCTCGTAAAACAAAAGGCAAATCAATGGCAGAGAAGCTTTTTGCAGAGATGTTGAATGTTTTAAACAATACCGGCCCAACCATTAAAAAGAAACAAGATACGCATCGTATGGCAGAGGCAAACAAGGCCTTTGCTCACTTCGCCTGGTAGGTCATTTTGGGCTTTCAGATTTGCTCCGTTTTATCGTCGAAATCTGTGCTACTCACTCGATGTACGTTTCGTACACCTCGTTCGTTGCTCGATCTCTTCTCAAACCGAACCAGATCTGAAAGCCTAGTCAACCCTTCTTTATTCATTATTCGTAATTTCGGATGGTCTAAAAAAGATAAAAGATCATAATACTTAATACAATATACTTAATACTTAGAAATTATGGCGGACTATGACATCAAAAAAATAAGAAATATTGGTATTATTGCCCACATTGATGCGGGTAAAACAACCACGACTGAGCGCGTGCTTTTTTATACTGGTATTTCACACAAGATTGGCGAAGTTCATGAGGGCGATACAGTCATGGACTGGATGGAACAGGAGCGCGAGCGTGGTATCACTATTACTGCCGCCGCTACGACTGCTTACTGGGCACCGACAGACTCCAAAGATAAAGAAAAAGAGAAGATCAAGCTCAATATTATCGATACTCCCGGACACATTGACTTTACTATCGAAGTAAAGCGTTCTTTGCGTGTGTTGGACGGTGCGGTGGTGGTCTTTGATGGCGTTGCTGGTGTTGAGCCACAATCTGAAACTAACTGGCGCTATGCCGATGATTACAAAGTGCCTCGTCTTTGCTTCATAAATAAACTAGATCGTCTCGGCACTTCTTTTGAGCGTTCATTCCAGTCGATTCTTACTCGTCTTACACCCTATGCCGTTAAAATGCAGATTCCTGATGGGCACGAAGCAGATTTCAAAGGTATCGTTGATTTGTTGACTATGGAATATGTGACTTTTGAAGGCGATAAGGGCGAAAAAGTTATAAAAAGTGACATCCCAGATAATATGCGCGCTGAAGCCGAAAAAGAACGCGCCGCTATGATCGAG
>CAYUQA010000100.1:0-3326 GCA_964446135.1 uncultured Candidatus Saccharibacteria bacterium
TCGACAACAATATTCTACCAAACCTGTTCCATTTTCTTGTTATGGGCTAAATTTTCTATATTTTCCATAAGCTGTGACACCTCTTTGCCTCCTTTCGAGTAATATTTAGATGTTAGATACCATACTAGGGCTTCTTTTTGAAAAGTAAAGCATTCTCGATAGAGTTAAGGTGTTTGACAGATGTATCTGATTTTTGATACTATGACTGGATTGAATGCGGTGTGCTGACCGTATTGTTCTCTGTTAGTTTTTTGGGACAATGCTATCATTTAGTACATCGCATTGGACCTTGATAATTTAAGTAAGTATTGTGAGCAACAGTAACGATATAGGACGTTGTTTTATATCGTTAACTAGATCAAATAGTTTAGAGTATTTATACTCCAACTATTCTTATTTGAGAGTTTGATCCTGGCTCAGGATGAACGCTGGCGGCGTGGATAAGGCATGCAAGTCGAACGGTTCCGTTAGAAGTCGCAAGACTTATAACGGGATAGTGGCAAACGAGTTAGTAACACCTTGGTACATACCCTTTAGTCGGGCATAACGAGTCGAAAGATTCGCTAATTCCCGATAGCCTGTGCTCAAAAAATTAAAATTAAAAAAAAGACCTAATATCGGTGGTCAGCCGTGCACGAATTTGATTGTGCATAGTATTAACAGACTGATATAAAATATCATATCAGCAGTTCGTTGTTTTTGGATCGTAGGTCTGATCCAAAGCATGTACCCTATTGCGTACACGATAAGGTAACAGTTTAAAATTCTAAGTAACATTAGCAACACCTCCTATAAGTATTATAATATACTATGTTATAAAAGTCAAATATATCGTCAATTTAATTTTAATTTTTTGAGCGCAGTAAAGAAGCAATTCGCTAGAGGAGTGGCCTAGGTCCCATCAGCTTGTTGGTGAGGTAAAAGCTCACCAAGGCTATGACGGGTAGGAGGCGTGAGAGCGTGACCTCCAACGACGGAACTGAGATAAAATTTGTCTCCTAGAAGAGTAATCTTCTAGTAAAATCTAGCTTATAACGGTGAAATCTCTTGTGGATATCTAGTACTACCTTTAATACTAGGCTGTACTATAATACCACTTATGGAGACAACGCCGTGGGAAGTTAATAGTAGGAATATATCTGATGGTTACATTGCTGGTTTTTTAGATGGCGACGGTTCAATTGTCGTCATCGTTGAAAAAAGACCTGAACGTAAACGCTTTCCCTATCAAATAAAATTAAAGATTAATTTTACACAACACATAAGACATAAAAATATGATGATGCTTTTACAGGAAGCATTAGGAAAAGTTGGATCCATTCGGTATATTCGTACTCATAGTATTTCGGAATTAGTTATTCAGAAAAGAGAAGATGTAGAGAAAATTCTTAAAAGACTTTTACCTCATTTGATATTAAAACAAAAACAAGCAAAAATAATGCTTGCTATGATCGATATATTTAATAGAGCGAAAGTCAATATAAGAAGCTCTTTGTCTGATAAAGATTTTGAAAAACTTTTTGCCATGGCAATTGAATTAAGAAAAATAAATTCAGGAGCTGGTGGCAAGAAGAACTATGAGCTTATTAACCCCGTAACGACTTAAATCCGATACTACATTGGATTTGGATAATAAGTGGTGCGATAATGTCAACGGCTTATTATAAGATGCTAGCCCCCGATGAACATCGGGGTGAAGACATAGTCTATACCATAAGTGATTATGGATTAATATGACGGTCCGTACACCTACGGGTGGCAGCAGTCGAGAATATTCCACAATGGGCGAAAGCCTGATGGAGCGACGCCGCGTGCAGGAAGAAGGCCTTCGGGTCGTAAACTGCTTTTGCGTGGGAAGAATACTGACGGTACCACGAGAATAAGGGGCTGCTAACTTCGTGCCAGCAGCAGCGGTAATACGAAGGCCCCGAGCGTTATCCGGAATTACTGGGCGTAAAGAGCGAGCAGGTGGCGATTATAGTCTGATGTTAAATCTCATTGCTTAACGGTGAGGCCGCATCAGAAACGTAATTGCTTGAGCGGGTTAGAGGCAAGCAGAACGTGCGGTGTAGGGGTGAAATCCGTTGATATCGCACGGAATACCAAAAGCGAAGGCAGCTTGCTGGGACTTTGCTGACACTCATTCGCGAAAGCGTGGGGATCAAAAAGGATTAGATAAATCCTTGTGCGTTTTAGACGCACTAAATGGTGTCCCTCTCGATAGTGATATCGAGATGTGCATCCAGCTGTATCGGGGAATGCCACTTGTCTGTGGTTAATCCCGAGGGAAGTCAGTGTATATTTATATGCACATTGACCCCGTAGAGACTATGTAATTATTAGAAAATAGAAAATGAATAATTCATTTTTGTTGGATAAATGTAAAGAAGTCATTTTAGGTTCTTTATTGGGCGATGGCTCACTGAAGATGTATCCGCCTTATAAAAACGCACGATTCTCTTTCAGGCATTCAGTAAAACAGAAAGAATATTTTTTCTGGAAAGCTGAACAATTAAAAGAGATATCCGGTAGCTCATATTATTGGGAGACCAAAAGTAATGATGGCTTGGGTGGTAAAAAGTTACGATTTCAAAGTCTAGCATTACCAAAGCTGACCGATGTATATGACTTAACACATGACAAGGGTAAACTTCATATTCGCCGTAAGTGGTTGAATATGTTATCGCCCCTATCATTAGCAATTTGGTGGCTAGACGATGGTTCTCTTATCGTAAATAGCAGACGAGGTGTTTTGTGCACTGATCCGTTTGCGTTAGAAGACCAAAAAGTTTTAGCCCAATATCTGCTTAAGGTTTGGAAAATACAGACGCATATTGGTAAAATAAGTCGAGACTGGAAGGGTAAACATATCGAATATTATCGCTTATGGGTAAGATCCAGCGAAGAATTACAAAAATTCTTAAAAATTATTTTGCCCTTTGTGGAAGTACCCCAAATGCTACCCAAAGTTTTACTTCTTTACAAAAGTTCTGAGTTACAACAACGCTGGATCGCTGAAGTTTCTAAATCAACTGGTTTTCCTGAAGATTTAGTTTTGAAGTATGTTATAGAAAAAAAGAAAAAATGGAAAAATTTCAGCGAATGATATAGTCCGATCCTCCAGGTAACTGGAGCGTACTGAACTTCAGTACAAAAATCTACAAATGACCCTTGTAGTCCACGCCCTAAACGATCCAGACTGGCTATCGGGAGCATCGACCCTCTCGGTGGCGAAGCTAACGCGTTAAGTCTGGCGCCTGGGAAGTACGATCGCAAGATTAAAACTCAAAGGAATAGGCGGGAGCTCGCACAAGCGGTGGATCATG
>CAYUQA010000101.1:0-1637 GCA_964446135.1 uncultured Candidatus Saccharibacteria bacterium
TAGTCTTCTCGAAGCAATATCTCTCGCCAAGAGCTTTTTCCTGATTTGCCGAAAGGCGGGTTTTGGTTTTTGCTATGGGGTATGTATGGAGACATACGAGACAATATTTTAGCAACGCTGGCCTATTTTGATGTTTTTGACTATCCGCTGACAGCAGAGGAGATTCAGCGTGGTTTGATAAGGCTTGATTTACGCACTGTCTTTTTGGACGAGTTTGATAGTGCTTTGAGCCGGCTCACTGATGATGGTTTGGTTTTTAATGCCCATGGTTTTTATTTTTTGTTTGGCCGGCAGTTTTTGGTGCCACTGCGTCGGGAGCGGGCACGACAGGCACAGCGACTGATACGACGTGCGCAATCGGTTGCGCGGTTGTTTGCTCTGTGGCCGTTTGTGCGGGCGGTTTTTGTGTCGGGCTCGTTGGCTTTTGAAAATACGAGTGAGTTAAGTGATATCGATGTGCTGATTATCGTACGCGATGGCCGTTTGTGGCTGACGCGGTTTGTCCTGCATGGGATTTTGTTTGTGGCCGGTGTACGTCGTCATCGTGGGCATGGTATTATCGCGCCGGGGAAGATTTGCCTCAATCATTTTGTCAGCGATCGCGATCTCATTATTCCGATGAAGTCGCTTTATAACGCACAGACTTATCAGCATTTGAAGCTACTTTTTTCTGACGATGCTGATGTGGTTAGAAAATTTTATAAGTCAAACAAATGGCTGGCCAATTTTTTGGTCGCGCCCGTGGCAGACAACAGGCCACTTTTTGTTTTAAATATTTTTATAAAAGTAGCTCGAAGTTTTTTGAATTTGATTTTTGCTGGTCGCCTTGGTGACTGGTGTGAGCGTAAGGTCGGCCGCTATCAAACGCGACGCATCCGGGCTGGTGGCATTGAAGATGGCGTTATTCTTTCGCCAACGATGCTTGCCTTTCACCCGCATTCGATCGAGCGTGATGTTCTGTCAGGATACCGAAATCGTTTACATAAATTTGACATACAAGCTTGACCGGGTAGTAGAAATACTGATTGCGGTTACGCCGCATTGTCGCAAGGCGACTTTCAGTATTTTCACTACCCGGTTGACTCTTTTGATTTTTTTGATAATATAATGGTCATGAAAATTAAACCATTAGGTGATCGGGTTGTTCTGCAGCCGATCGAAGAAGAGCAGAAAAAAGGCGGTATCATTTTGCCCGATACTTTGCAAAAGGAGCGACCGCAGAAAGGCAAGGTTGTTGAAGTTGGCGCTGGTCGAGTAGACGATAGTGGCAAGCTTATCGCTATGTCGGTGAAGAAAGGTGACGTCGTTTTATTTACCAAATATGGGCCAAACGAAATCAAAGTCGACGACAAAGAATATTTAATCGCCAAAGAAGATGATATCTTGGCGGTACTAACAGAGTAGTATTACGTATCAAGTAGTAAGTATTAAGCTGGGGAATAAGAATATTACTTCTATGCCTTAATACCTAATACCGCATACTTAATACTTTTTAAAATGGCTAAATCAATCCTATATAACGAACAAGCTCGCGAAGCTATGAAGCGCGGTGTCGATAAGCTGGCAAACGCAGTTAAAGTGACACTCGGGCCAAAAGGTCGCAACGTCGTCATTGAGAAAAGTTATGGCTCGCCGGT
>CAYUQA010000102.1:0-2789 GCA_964446135.1 uncultured Candidatus Saccharibacteria bacterium
CCGCCTGATGTTTGGCAGATATATGGGCTTCTGGGTCACCCCAAAATCTCGAGGTAAATAAGCAATTACGGGAACTGTATATTTTGGTCGCCGTGCAAAGTTTTTCTACGTGCTTCACTCGAAGTAGGATTACTACGTCTCGCTCCAGTACTCAAAATAACTTCGCACGTCAATCCAAAATCCGCAGTTCGATTTTAGACTTTTGAATAATATATTTTGCTGTAGGAGTTTTGCGGAAAGAAATTAAAAATTGAGGAGTCGAAGCGGAAAATCAGATGTTTGAGCAAAGCGAGTTTCTGATTTTCCGAAGTGAGGCGACGATTGATTTTATTTCTCGGAGCATCCCCACTCCGAAAGCAAATATGTTATTCAAAAGTCTACTCAAAATGGACGATTTTTTCCATTTCGGCAAGTTTCTTTTTTAGAAGCGGGTACTTTGTGAGTGACGAATCTTTTTTTAGAAGCAACATCGCTTCGATGCGCGACTGCTGAATCAATTCCATATTGCCCAATGATGCCATCGCCAGATCGGGTATACCAGATTGTTTGACGCCGGTAAATTCACCCGGCCCGCGCAATTTCAAATCGATCTCGGCCAGCTCAAAACCACTGTCGATTTTCTCAAGCGCCTTGAGTCGCTGACTAACTGCCGAATCACCACTGACGCACAAAAAACAATACGATTGCGCATTGCCGCGACCGACCCGACCACGAAACTGATGTAGTTGTGCCAAACCAAACCGCTCGGCAGATTCGATGAGCATCATCGAAGCATTTGGTACGTCCACTCCGACCTCAATCACCGATGTCGAAATGAGCATGTCATAACGATGATTTTTAAAATCCTGCATGATTTCCTGTTTTTCTTTAGGCCTCATTTTACCATGCAACATCGCCACTCGGCGATGCTTAAAAATATCTTTTGAAAGCCGTTCGAACTCATCAGTCACGGCTTTTACTTCGGCCCACAGAAGTTTTGAAATTGAAACTTTTTTGGTGACCTGCCCGGCCGTTAGGCGGGTGTCTTCATCGCTCTTTGCGATTTCAATACGCGGACAAATCACAAATACTTGCCGGCCAGCGGCGATTTGTTTATCAATAAAATTATAGGCCTCCTTGCGGCGAGAACTTTCAACGGCACGGGTGATGATCCGCTGACGACCTTTTGGTTTTTCCCGAATCAACGATACATCAAGATCACCATATATTGTCAGTGCTAAAGTCCGAGGAATCGGCGTCGCCGTCATCGACAGCAAATGCGGTACTGGTGCTGTTTTTTTATTACTACCTTTTACAAGCGCCATGCGCTGACCAACGCCAAAACGATGTTGCTCGTCAATGATCACAAAAACTAATTTTTTAAATTGAACATTTTTTTGAATTACCGCGTGTGTGCCGACGACAATCCTAATCTCGCCGCGCTTTATTTTTTCTTGCATCATTTTTTTGCTGATTTTCTCTTCGGTTACCTCATCAGTCGGCCATTGTCGAGCTTCACTGCCAGTTAAAAAACCAATAGTAATATTTGGGGTCTTGGCGTACAGATTTTTGAGTGTCTCAAAATGTTGTCTTGCTAAAATTTCAGTCGGCGCCATAAAAGCAACCTGAAATGTCGCGTCTGACTGAATCGTCTCGTGTGCCGCAATCACCGCTACCACTGTCTTACCCGAACCAACATCGCCATTGAGTAAGCGGTTCATCGGGAATGGTCGTTCTAAATCTTGCAGGATCTCAAAAGCGGCGCGACGCTGATCATCAGTCAGTTTAAAAGGTAGTGATTTTACAAAATCGGCAACCGATTTTTTTTGAAAAGGTATTGCCTGCGCTTTTGACAACTGTGCTGTGCGCCGATCTTGCAAAGCACGCAATTGGAACAGTAAAAGATCTTCAAAAGCAAATCTTTTGCGCGCCTGTTCGCTTTCTTCAAGCGATTCCGGAAAATGGATACCTCGTAAAGCATCGGCCAACAAAGGCAAATCGTTGCGTTCAAGCACATCATCAGGCAATGCATCGTGCATATCGTCTAATTGCGTTAGTATCGGCTTGATCAGAAAACGAAGATATTTTGAACTAATACCAGCAGTTTCTGGATATACCGGAACAAAACGACCGGTATGCGTCATTTCATGTCCGCGAGTTTCTTTTTCATAGGTTGGATTTGAGAGATATATGCCACGCTGGTCTCGAGATACTTTGCCAGCCAAAATCACGATCGCACCCAAAGGTAGAGTTTGCTCGATATATGGCTGATTAAACCAAACGGCATGTAGTGATCCGGTCTCATCTTCGATCGTAGCATTTGTCACCACGAGCCGACGACGACGCCAAGATATGTTACTGCGAATGTCAGTCACCATACCCCGAACACTTACCAAGCTACCAACTTCTTCGATATCACCGACTTTGCATTGTTGTGTATAATCTTCGTATCTATTTGGAAAATGACGAAGTAGATCGATCACTCTCACAATACCAAGACGCCTTAGCCGTGGCGCCATACGCGGCCCAATATGTGACAAGTTTTTAACGTCTTGTGCTATATCAATCATCGAGGCTATATTATCACAAAGATTAAAGATTATCTCAATTATAGATGACAGAGTATTATTTAGAAGATTTCTAGTATATAGTGAGTACAATGTCAAAAACCATCACGCGACCCATTGAAATATTAAACAGTGCGTTCGCGCTTTTCGAAAAAAATTACCGGCAATTATTGCCTTTTATTCTTGGTATTATTACTCTATTGATTCTGCTTGGTGGTATTACGACGGGCATAGATCCTGCAA
>CAYUQA010000103.1:0-4962 GCA_964446135.1 uncultured Candidatus Saccharibacteria bacterium
GCGGCGGCGCTCAATCGGGGTTCTCCGCAAAATAGGTTCTAGCTATTTTAAGTATTCTGTGCTTTAGATGCTTGATAATATTCCCATTCAAGTCGGGGCGAGGGTGCAGACTTTGATCTTTAGAAAGGAAATAGACAATGACGATTATTATAAAGACTTTTTCTTTGTCAAAAAAAGAAAAAATGGCATACGAACTTTTTCATGTTGAAGTTAAAAATCATGGTGGTTTTCAACGCGGAGTTACGTATCAGATGATTGCGACATTGATGTCCCGCGCATTCAATGAGACGATCACACCGAAACAGGCAGGTAATTTTAATCTGAAGGCGCGATCAAAAATTAAAAATATTGCTAAAGATATCGTAGACGATGTCGACCGACTGGTAGAATTTTCTGGTGTTAATGAATTTGATCAAAAGGTTGAGATAGAAGATTGTAATGATCAGCTGACGCCGAGCTATTGGGGCTTCCCAATAGATGCTAATGACGGCCGTGGCGATCCATGCTAGCAGCCGCTTGACATTAAATACAAGAAGGACTATAATGACTGCAGTATTTGGTTTACCCGCGGCGAAAGTTCCTGCCCATTCAGCCCGGGTCTTATCAGAGCTTAATCTCCTCTCCTTCACGGCCACCCCCCCACATACGATAGTGGGAAGTGGCCGTTTTCATTTGCCCAATTGCCCTATTTATTGCTAGATTAGAGATACTTATGGAGATTCCACAACCGGTTAGAGATGTACTTGATGGGCTTAGGGCTAAAAATTATGAAGCATATATTGTTGGCGGTTGCGTCCGCGATCTTTTAATGTCTAAAAAACCCAACGATTGGGATGTGGCAACCAACGCTCGGCCGGAGGATATTCAAAAAATATTTCCCGATAGTTTTTATGAAAATGAATTCGGTACCGTTGGTGTTAAAACTGATAGTGATGACGATACGCTTGCCATCGTGGAGGTGACTACCTATCGCACCGAAGGAAAATATACCGATCGTCGCCGACCAGAAGACGTAGAGTTTGTCTTGACACTGGAAGCGGATCTTTCGCGTCGCGACTTTACGATCAATGCTTTGGCGATGGATGCCGATGAGAATCTAATCGATCTTTTTGATGGTCAAAAAGATCTAAACGAAAAAACAATTCGCGCCGTTGGTGAAGCTAATGATCGTTTCAATGAAGATGCCTTGCGTATGTTGCGGGCGATACGACTAGCGACGCAACTTGATTTTGAGATCGAAGCCAAGACTTGGCAGGCGATTAGCAATAACGCAGAACTTCTAAAGCACATCTCACAAGAACGTATTCGTGATGAGCTGACCAAAATGATCATGACGCCGCATGCACAAAAAGGCATGGAGCTATTGAAAGATAGTCGTCTGATGGAGCACATTATGCCAGAATTGCTCGAAGGTGTTGATGTCGGTCAAAACAAACATCACGTATACACTGTGTGGGAGCATAATACTCTAGCTTTGAAATATACCTGTGACCAAGATTATGGTTTTGAGGTTCGTTTGGCTTCCCTACTCCACGATGTCGGCAAGCCGCATGTCAAACGTGGCGATGGCCCCGACTCTACTTTTTATAACCACGAAGTCGTCGGTGCTAAAATGACTACCAAGATACTCGACCGTTTACATTTTTCAAAAGACCAAAACGATAAAATCACCAAGCTTGTCAGATGGCATTTGTTTTATTACAATGTCGGCGAAGTGACCGAGACATCAGTTCGGCGTCTGGTCGCTCATATCGGTGCCGAGAATGTGCATGATCTGATCAAAGTACGCGAAGCTGATCGCATCGGCTCGGGTGTGCCCAAAGCACGGCCGTACAAGATTCGTCATTTGGAGTTTATGATCGATAAAGTAGCTCGCGATCCAATCTCGCCGAAAATGCTCAAACTCAAGGGCGATGAGCTGATGGAACTGCTCGGTATCGAGCCGGGACCGCGCGTGGGCATGATCATTAACGCACTTATGAATGAAGTACTTGATGATCCGACCCAAAATACTTTGGAATATTTAGAAACGCGTGCGCGTGAGCTCGGTGCTATGAGCGAGTCGGAGCTTGCTGACTTGGGGCGTGAAGGCAAAAGCAAAATTGCTGAACAGGAAAAAAAAGAAATCTCAAAAATAAAAAAGCGCCACGCAGTGGCGTAGCACGGGACATAGTGTAACGGTAACATACACGGTTCGGGATCGTGTGACTCTGGGTTCGAATCCCAGTGTCCCGACAGAGTGAAGATTAAATTTGTTTTTTTAAAATTTAGGTGCCGGAGTTAATATATGTTTTTATCTTTAGAAAATATCAAAAAATTTCGTCTCAATATAAAGCCGGGCGATCACGTTGCAGTTTATTGTGGTGAAAAGGCTGGTTTCCGTCCTTTTCTCGTTACAAAAATAAGTACTATGAATATAAAAGGAATCTCTACTGATATAGTACACATGATCATTCCTGATAAGAATTACGCTGCAATTGTTCCCAAAGAATTGTGTTACCCAGTAACTATTTCCATAGAAAATAAAAGTGCCGGACAGTTCGCATGATTGCGATCCGTCCGGCTTTGTTTTTTGTTGAGCTATATTGCTAGCTTGCCGACACGGACATCTCATCTTCAATTGACCACTCGTCAAGTTTCTCGATATGCCATTGGTCAGACACGCGATGAGCGTTCAGGTATATGATCTCATGGACTCTGTGTCCAGCTCGTTCTATAAGCTCTACAATCTTATCTTTTGCACGCGTAGCTTGCTCTAATTTTTTTTCTACTGATGCGTTTGGGTCGCCAAGACATTTATCGTGATCACACAGGAATATGATCCCGCTAAATTTTTCCTTGGGCATTTTCTTTGCCTTGTTTTGGAGGGCTCCTTGCTCCCAAAACGCCGTATCATCTTTGTCTTGCTCTAGAGATAGTGTGAGTGAAGGACCCGGGATCGTAGCGATAAAAGGTTCATAGCCAACATGTCTGAATTTTCGTACGTATGCGGCTGCTGGACCTTGAACATCTTGGTTATGCATGCAAACGATGAGTAATGCATCCTTCTTTGGTGTGTATTTGATATTCAAATCGTTGCTCCTTTTTGTCAGTTTTCAAAAATAAAAACTCGTGGCCCTTAGATATAAGAGTCACGAATTTCATTATACCACAGTTCGGTATAAAGGCAAGTTATCCACAGTTAGACAACCTGCTCGACCTGCCATCGGTCGTTGACCCAGAGGCCGACCACATCCACTGACCAGTTCCATGATTTAATTTTTTCTACCGCTTGGCGAATGTGATTTTTATGTTCTTCATCCGAAACAGGATTACCGGCACAATCATAGTGTCCGACGACCGCGATGGTTTTTGAGCCATGTTTTGTGACCGAAATCTCAGTTGCTTTTTTATAAGGCGCTAGTATCTCATCATCGGCATTTACGATTTTATCCATGCCCGGGCCGGTGATAGTGTCTACAAAATCAACGTCGTATTTTTGCCGCATCCATTCGTTGACGGCTAATTGTGCCCGACCATCAATGCAATTGAGCGCAGTTGCAAATGTTCCATGTGCCATAAAAATATTAATTAATATTTTTGAAAATACTGGATTTATTTGAAAAAATCAAGTAGATTGTGAGTATAAACGGGCCCGTGGCCTGATGTAAAGCAGATAGAGCCGTCCGATATCGATCGGACAAGATCGTTGCCGTTTTGAAATTCTATAATATTGGGCCCGTAGCTCAGCTGGTAGAGCGCTGCATTCGCATTGCAGAGGTCGGGGATTCGAATTCCCCCGGGTCCACAAAAATTTGACTTTTCGCTATATATACTAGATAATATATTTAGGTTTGAATTCTACTTTTTTACATGGGAGATCCTAGATATGAATGAAAAAGGTCCGAATAAACATTTGCCGCCATCATTACGTTCAGCGTTGATTAATAGATTTAAACAAGAGGTGCTGCGTCCCCTAGGTTTGATTATCGTTGTCGGTGGAATTGGTTCAGGTAGAACTACTTTTGCGCGTGAATTACGTGACCAATTGTCCGGTTTCGTTCACATACAAAGCAATTCAGCACGGTATCTGATCGATCTTGAAAATAAAAATCAGAAAGATGATTACAAGTTTAGTCGGGGTCGGAACGTTGCCGAAATCATGAGCGGTATGACACGTCAATTACTAGATGAAGGACATGGTGTCATTTTAGATGCGGTTAGCTCCATGCATGGCGAGTCACAAGAAGTATACGCTAGTATATGCGGCGATCTTAAAACGAAATTTTGCTACATCTACGTATCTACTGACGTCGATATTGCCAAGGAGCGTGAGCGATTGAAGTCCGAAGATCCTACATGGGTCTCTAGTTTTGAGGATTATCGTGACACGACAGAAAAGATGGTAGAAGCTATTGAAGACCAGCGAGGCTATTGGACAAAATTTGATCCATCATCTTTCGAAAATATCGTGCGATCAGTGAGCAATAAAAATACAATAGATATATTACGCGCACAAATCCGTGATATTGTTCCGGCAATAAGAGAAAGACTGGGACTTAGTTAGATAGTGTGTTTGAGAAACTTATTGAGCCGACGAATAATGCGTCGGTTCATTTTTTTTGCTTAACAAGTAGACCAGTATTTGGATATCTATGCGAATGTCTCTCGCTCATTGAGTACTTGGTTTTTGATGCATTTTTTGGTAGTATTTTAGCTATATGGATACAAATTCAAAATCAGCTTCAGAATCTGTTTCAGAAAATCTAACAAAACAAGAGCGTCGTGAAATGCGTCGCAATGAAGTGGAACACGAACGCAAACAACATGGACGTATGAAATCAGTTCGCCGTGCCACGATGTGGAGTATTGTCGTGGTCGCATTGGTTGGTTTGACTTTCGTTTTGTATAAAGCGGTTAGAAGTGTGCCATCAACTGGTGGCGGTGTTACTTTGAGCGTACCGGTATCAGATCAGGATTGGT
>CAYUQA010000104.1:0-9340 GCA_964446135.1 uncultured Candidatus Saccharibacteria bacterium
GCCCGATAGGCGATTGATGGAAATCGCTGAACTACCAATCACCAAGCACCCCTTTTTCCTCGGCACCCAATTCCATCCCGAACTCAAATCCCGCCCCCTCGCCCCACATCCAATTTTCCTCGCCTTCATCAAAGCTGCGATGAAAAAATAAGGGATGGATAGGGCTATTTAACCACCCCAGCTCTTACGTTGCTTTTGACTTTCATTTGTTCTCCTTTCTTTTTATGAGTTAAAACAATAACCGCCAACAAAAATCTGACGGCTTAGACATGGTAAACCTGAATTGCTTATCTGTCAAATATCAATCTACGGGGTATCGTATTTTACAGTAAATTATGCTATATAAAACCTATCATTATGAAAATCGGGGTTTTTGATTCGGGGATTGGGGGATTGATCATACTTAAAGCAATCGTCAAGAAGCTACCGCAGTATGATTATCATTATCTGGGCGATACCCAGCGCGTGCCCTATGGCAACCGCTCAAAAGAGACGGTTTTTGAATATACCAAAGAGTGTATTGAGTATCTTTTCAAAAAAGATTGTCAGCTTATCATCATTGCCTGTAATACTGCCTCGGTCGATGCCTTGCGTCGCCTCCAACGCGAATATTTGCCCAAACATTATCCTGACCGACGAATACTCGGCGTAATCATACCAACCGTCGAAATAGTCGCCAGTCAACCACACGCAAAAGTCGGGCTCATCGCAACTATTGGTACTTGCAGTTCAAAAATTTACGAAAAAGAATTAAAAAAATTAAATCCAAAGATCAAAATATATTCGCAACCGTCGCCACTTCTTGTGCCACTGGTCGAACACAATGAGCTCAAATTCGCACCAGAAATTTTGAAATCATACATTGACCCACTCATCAAAAAGGGGATCGCCTCGCTGATTCTCGGTTGCGCCCATTATCCAATCTTGAAAAATGCCATACAAAAAATATATCCAAAGCTCAAGATTATTAGCCAGACCGATATCATACCCAAAAAACTTGCCGACTATCTCACTCGCCATCCCGAAATCGAACGAAAATTATCAAAAAAGAAAAAAGTCGTCCTTGAAACCACAGACATAACCCCAACCACCACCCGCCTCGCCCTCCGCTGGTTCGGCAATAAATCAAAACTCAAAAAAACAAAAATTGACTTTAGTTAGAATCAATGGTATAAGAAAACATTAACAACAAAGGAGATCTCCCGTGTTTGACTTATATATTTTTGACATCGGTGGTGTTTTTTTAAAAAACCCGCAACCTGAAATTGACAAACAAACAGCAAAGATGCTCGGCATAACCGATCAAGCATTCGCAGACGAATTCAAAAAATATGACCGTCGCGTTGTGACCGGACATATGTCGATTTTTGAAGCTTATTCTGCGATCTGCCAAACACTCGGACAAGGCGCCTGCAAGGCACAAGAATTGATTGACGAGCACGGTAAACTTTTTCAAGAGCTTGCTGGTAAAGCAAGCTGGAACAAAGACCTTATCGATTTAATCCAGCAACTCCGAAAATCGAGTTGGGTAGTCGCACTCACAAATGTCGAGATCGAAAGCGCGATTATCTTGCGTGAGTGGGGAGTATTTCAGTATTTTGACAAAGCGTTCCTCTCAACCAAAATAGGACTCATGAAACCTGATCCGGAATGCTATCGCCATGTTTTAGAAACAATGAAAGTAGTGCCAGAAAAAGCAATACTGATCGATGATCGAGAAGAAAATATCGAGGGCGCTATCGCCATTGGCATGAATGGCATTTTATTTGAGTCAGTCGAAAAGTTACAAGAAATATTAGTCGAACTTAAATCCTAAATCATCTCTGGCTCGATTGTAAGCTGGACGCCGTACTTCGTGTGTACGGCGTTTTTAATTTTTTGGACGTAGGCGAGGAGGTCGTCGGCATTACCCAGAAGCGAGTGATGGACAATGACGAGTTTTGAGTAGCCATACAATTGAAAATGAGGATCTGCGATATCGAGCGCACCTGAATGTTCGATCAGCCAACCGGCGGTAACTTTGGTCCGTCCATCTGGTTCAGGTGGGAACTTGTTTGGATATGTCGGATGCTGGCTCATAAATGTCGCAAAGACATCCTGATCTAAAAAAACATTTTTAAAAAATGAACCGTTATTGGCTACTAGATTATAATCGGGAATTTTTTTGGCACGTATCGCCAATACTGCCTCACGAACTTTCGAAGCATTGAGCTCCTGATCTGATTGCAAATCTTCCAGCCCGGGATAGGTGAGTGTCGGTTGGAATTTTTTTGAAAGTCGAAGCGCGACTGATAAAATAACATATAGTCCGCGGTCGGTCACACGTACGGCCTGCTGGCCTTTAGTATTTCCTCCCTCCCGGTCGGTCACATTGAAAATACTCGAACGATAACCAAAGCCACAGTCGGCGTTTAATAGAATAGCAATCTTTTTTTCTTGGGTATCGTAACAGAGAACCGACTGGCAGGTATTTTTTAACTCGCCGCCATAGGCACCGATATTCTGAACTGGCGCCGCACCGACCGAACCGGGTATACCTGAAAGGTTCTCGAGTCCGTGTAAATCCTTATGAACAAAAAAGGCAACGGTCTTATCCCAATTTTCGCCGGCACCGATCTGCCATGTTTCGCTTTGATCATCTTCTGATACTTTTTCAAACCCGCGCAATTCATTTTTAATAATCAATCCATCAAACAACGGCTTAAAAAAAATATTCGAGCCATCGCCAATTACGCGCGCCAAGACACCACGCTCATCAGCCCAAACAAGCGCTCCTTGCAGTTCCGCAACACTGGCGACCATAACAAAATATCGCGCCTGCGCCTGCAGTCGCATTGTCGAAAGTTCTGCTAAATTTTTATACTCTTCAATCTTCATAAAAGATGGACTTGCTGTGACACAAGTCCGTGAACCTACATAGCTAATAAAAACGAAGTATGAATTTAAAAATACGCTCGAGCTCTGGATCTATCTCCCAAATCTGTCCCGTAGTAAACGCGGGGTTATAGATCATCCTAATGGTAGGATCATAACCATTGATGGTAAAATCTTTAATTGGAAAATCAATCACGGTAGCGGTAATGTCCCAATAGGATCCACTCGGAACTCCATCGAGTATCTCAAAACAAGATTTGATAACAACTCGAATCTCTAACTTTTTATGCTCTATACAAAAATTTACCTCTGAACCAAGATTACGCTCCAGAAAAAATAGTTCCTCCTGACTCGGACCGGAATATATTATTAAGTCGCGGGTCCACAATGGCTCACCATAAACACGATCAAGAAATTCATAAATCCAATCACTAGATACTCGGGGTTCCATATAACCCTCCTCGCCAAACTATAAGAAATCTAGCATAAAAAACCAAATTCCACAAATGAAATCTAATGTCAAACCCGTCTGATTCTTGCGCCAATTTTTTGGAGTTTTTGTTCGAGGCGTTCGTAGCCGCGATCGATGTGTTCGATATTATCAATTTCCGTAGTGCCATCGGCACAAAGGCCAGCAATCACCAGCGCCATACCAGCGCGAATATCGGGACTGACGAGCTTTTGGGCAAAGAGTGGAGTTGAACCAATCGTCATCACGCGATGCGGATCGCAAAAAACAATCTTGGCACCCATGGCGTTCAGCGAATCAATAAAATACATGCGGCCGTCATACATCCAATCCTGAAAATAGATCTCGCCACGACATTGTGTCGCCAAGACAATCGCGGTGCTCATAAGATCGGGTGAGAAACCGGGCCAGGGCATATCAGTAATCTTGCTAATCTTGCCATCGGAATAGTTTTGTATTTTTTTGGATTGACCGCGTTTTAAAATTATTTTTTTATTCGGGTAATCGCGCTCAAAAATCACACCCAATTTCTCAAAAACAAGCGCGATCATACCATAATGTTCGCACTCTACATTGGTCAGCGTGATGTCACTATCGGTTGCGACACCAAGGCAGAGAAAACTTGCCGCCTCATTGAAATCATGACCAATCGTATGTTCGACACCTCGCAAAATTTTGGAACCCTTAATTCGAAGTTTATTAGTACCGATGCCTTCGATCGAAGCGCCCATCGCATTCAGCATATGACACAAACCCTGCACATGCGGCTCACAAGCCGCAAAATATATCTCCGACACGCCATCCAAAAGCGCAGCGGCCATCAAAACATTTTCAGTTGGTGTCACGCCTTGCTCATCAAGCATAAAAGCGATAGGCAATAGGCCATTAGGCGCAGTAATCAAAATTCCGTCACTCTGCACCGTATATATCGCGCCAAGCTTCTCAAATGCTTTGAGATGCGTATCGATTTGGCGGGTACCTATCTTATCACCTCCGGCTTTGGGAATAAATACTTCGCCAAAACGAGCCAGCAGAGGACCGGCAAGCACAATTGAGGCGCGTAATTTGGCCATGAGATCAGCTGGTAGTTTTGCAGATGAGAGTTTGGCGGCATTCAAAAGAAGTTCATGTTCTCCTCGCCATTCAAAATGCCCGCCGATTGATTCAAAAATAGCAAGCATCGTGTCGACGTCGCGTATGCAAGGAACATTCTTGAGAATAACATCTTGATCTGTCAGACAAGTAGCAGCAATGCACGGCAAGATTTCGTTCTTGTTACCGCTCACCATAATCTCACCGGACATCCCAATACTTTTTTCGATAATAAACTTTGACATTGTTACGCTAGTATTGCATAAAAATCATAAAAAAACAATCGCCCAATATTATGACCGTACTTTATAAATAAAAAGGCCAGCTTACCACATAATGTAGCAAGCTGGCAGACTGCATTTTACGGAACGGGATATGTTCCAGAATTGTTTTTATCATCATACAGTCCCACATCATCCGTAGCGCCTTCTGATACAAGCATACGCCCCTCAAAAACACCATCCTCATTTTGATCTAGAATTGCATAGCGTATTCCCGCACTATCTGTGTAGTCGATTCGATACGGCTTCGCGTGGATAAATTTATTATCACCGGGCATTATCGAACCCTCCACTATCGATCCGTCGACTGACTCGATAGAAATCTTTTTTGTACTCTCACCAAACAACACCTTTGCCTCTACTATTCCTTTATCATAGGGTACTTTTGGCTTGAAATAAGCAAAGATTAAACCATCTGACTTTGCTTTTTCTTCACCCTCTTTATGATATTGCTTCATAATGTAACGAACTGTCTTATCAGGTGATGCATATCCGATACGCACATGATAATTTTTGTTATCGGCACTAAAGCCACGGGGAATAGAGAAGCCGACCGCACTTTCTTCTGTTAGTTCCGGAGCACCTACTTTTACGATTTCTGCGACTACTGGCTTATCGCTTTCTATTTTCTCGGTAATAGTAAAACGATTTTTAGTGATCTTTTGAAGTATGTCTTGTTGGACAATTTTTTCTTCTTCTATTTCTAAAAGTTCATCGGGTAAGCCATATCCTATATCACCATTAAAATCATAGTCTACTAATACAAGCGCCTTGCCACGACTCCCATCAAGAAAAGCCTTTATCGCGGGCATTGATTCGATTTTGTTTGTTTTTGGAATCAGGCGATATATCTCAAGATAATCACCGTTTATATCAGTAAGTGTTGCCTCTGACTCCACGATCTTATACATCTTAAGAACATAACCCTCGTCCTCATCCAACCAGTCATAGTCATACTTATCAGTGAGCGGCTTAAGCTCACCGAATATACCTTTTTCATGAACCCTGACTGATCGCATCTCTTTGAGTATTTTTTCTGTTCTGGCTTTCTCAATTCTAATACTCTTGAATGGTAATACCTGATCCAAATTCTTTATAAGCAAGATGCGCGGATCATAGGTAGTAATATCAAAGCCGACATCCTGTCCTTTTTGAGCATCCGCACCAAGCACTTTTGTGAATTGTTGATGGAGTTCAAAAGCACGGAACCGTGCATAGCGACACTGATTAGCTAAGACCATTTTTTCGATTTTTGGCCGAATATGGTAAACGCTATCCAATGGACCAAAAAAATCATGCGTTGGATCTAAAATTATTTGCAAATAGTCACGCATATCTTTGGCGACACTCGTCATCATTGCTGGCGTGACTATCTTTTTATTAATAGTCGCGCCACCCGATCCATCTTCAACAGCAATAATTTTGTAGCTTGAGTATTTAGCAACTTCTTTCTCTGATTTCTTATATGGTCTTTTGTCTAGCAATTCATCCAGTTTTGCCTCATAACGAATTGGGCATCCGGTAAGTGATAAGGCCATTGCAAACAAACACACCAGGGCAATTGCTCTCATTTGACACTTCCTTCTCGCATCTCTAGTGCAAGCTTGACTAAAGATCCGATATTTTTCATCTCAATGGTAATATTTCTGCTCTGAGCCAATCTTTGGAAAAGATCTGGATCGATACCTTTACTCGCAAAATAATCGGCTAGCATAGGCGATATGGTAGCTGGATTTTGTTCGGATGAAGAATTTGTACCGCTTGCCGCAAATGCTATTACGGCATCGTCTTGATATTCTTTCTTATGAATTAAAACCCACTTTTTCGTATTTTTTGCTCCACCCAATCCAGTCGGTTCATAAGTAAGAGCGAACATGATCTTGAAAATAGCCATGTTATCGCCAAGTTTGTCGTGGAGAGCAAACCAATACCAACGATTGAGACTAAGCTGATCGTCTATTCTTCTAAAGATATCCAACAGCTCAACCTTCACCTTTTCTATCTCTTTTTCCCAAAGCCTAAACTTTGCACGATCCATTACTCGGTTACCTGCTAAGGTAATCGGGAATATTTCCTTCTCAGCCCTATCTAGGTCAAGATTAAAATAAACTCGAATGAGCGGTCGCAGGGATTTGGTATAGGAATGCAACATGAAAAAGAATCTATCTGCTGGCATCAAAAGGCTCGGGACAGAAGCCATCGTCTCAAAATCAAAGAAATTTAGATATGGCATCCTCTGGAACTCGCGATTAGCATGCATCAATTCATGTCCCAAACGTACTGGCTTACCAGTAACATGATCAGCAAGCATAAGAATCGGAGATATGAAACATGCACCTGTGTCTGAATATGTTAAGCCCAGATAAGATTCAGGAATATGTGAAAGATGCATCTCTACCAGAAAATCAGACCACTCCTGTTGCTTCGGCACATCTAAAGTCTCCGCAAAAGTAATCTTGGAGTTATTACTCACAGGGTCTTGCTCTTTTAGAGTCTTTACAAGTTCTGCCATAGGTATACCAGTATCCTTTGCCAACTGACCCCAAAATCTCTCTAATTTGTCTGTAAAGAATGGCGCCACATCTTTGGCCGCCTCTTCCGACTTAGTAATAAAATGACGTATACTATCTTCTAATTGCTCTTGTGAGATTTCTTTTTGGCCACAAGCATCATAATAGAATACCTTGCCTTGCGGACCCTTTCGATAAATATCAAAGATATACGGAACCGTCCTTGATCCATATTTTACTTCTCTGATAATCGGATCGGGATTTATGAGTTTCGAATTCGTCGCCTCTGCAAAACACTTCAGCGTAAGCATTCGATAATAATTATCTGCCTGATCTTCTCCTGACTTAACGGTCTCATATCCATCGGGAAAGTAGTGAGGTTTTTTAGTTACCTGTGCTTGTGCTATACCCACAGATAGAGATAGGATCACCAAAAAAAACCATAGTATTTTTAACATTGTCAATGTCCTTTCTGAGATGTAATCTTGAGCAAAACCATACTGGATATCTAATGTAGTGTCAAATAAATTTGAAATATTTTATAGAGATATAAGTATTTGCCTATCAACACTAAAAGTTATATAATATAGGCTATATATGATTAAAATCACCAAGGCAGTCATCGCGGTAGCCGGGTCGGGGACCCGGCTTTTGCCGGCGACCAAGTCACAACCAAAGGAAATGCTACCCATCGTAGACAAGCCGATCATACAATATCTCGTTGAGGAGTTGGTTGCCGCCGGCATCGAAGATATTATTTTGGTTACAAAATGGAACAAAAAAACGCTCGAAGATCATTTTGATCAATCAGTCGAACTTGAACAATCGCTCGAAAAAGACGGCAAGACGGAAAAATTGGCCGAGATCAAAAAAATATCCGAGATGGCGAACTTCATCTACGTTCGCCAAAAAGGCCCCTATGGCAACGGCACGCCGGTGCTTTCTGCCGCATCTTTACTAGATGATGAACCGTTTATTTTTGCTTTCGGTGATGATCTGGTCAAATCAAGAATTCCTTTCACACAGCAATTAATAGATAATTTTAATAAAAATGGTGCGCCGGTTATTGGCGCTCAACGTGTGCCTCGCGAATTGGTCAAAAATTATGGAATTTTCAAACTAAAAGAGGGAACGGAAGAAATTGATGATATGATTGAGAAGCCGTCTGTAGAAGATGCGCCATCGGAATTAGCACAATTTGGACGTATGATTTTAAATCGCGACATCGTAGAGATTTTAAAAAATACACCACCGGGTAAGGGCAACGAACTCTGGATGACCGATGCCATCCGTGAATATGTGCGTCGGGGTAATAAAGTCATGGTTCAAGAAGTAAAAGATGGTCGCTGGTATGATACTGGTTCGCCGTTGAACTATTTTAAAGCATCCGTTGCCTATGCTATTGATCGCGATGATATTGGCCAAGAGTGTCGTGACTATCTCAAAACTCTTATTTCTTAAAAATTTTCTGTTAGGTATAATAAATGCATGATGCGACACCACAAACACATACTCAAAAGAGTTATATTCGGTTCTGCGATAATTCTTGGTGCACTCATGATCGGCGCTATAAGCATCACACTCATAACCAACAGCAACCAGTACGCAACAGAATTCATGACCGGATCATTACCGGAGCCACTGGATGGGTTCTATCGGGGCGTACCGCTTTTTCTGATTCAAACCGGCACGATGTGGCAGGGAAAAATATTCGATACCGCCACACAAACCGGCTGGAATCATTTTACTGAAGGCAACAAATACCCATTTAAAACCTATGTCACAACAGCGATTGGCGATGTCAGCCAAAAGGTAATACGACTTGACTATGACATTCCCAGTAACCCATGGTATGTCAGAATTATTCGTGATGAGCTAGTACAAGTTAGCGAAACGCGATATCTAGGCAAACTAAATCTGGATATTCTGCCATATTTTCCAATCGCAATAGGTTATTTTCAACTAGAAATATCAGCCAGCGTCAATAACGGCTGTCTTATTGGCGGTTGCAGTAAAGAACTGTGCTCCGATCGTGAGCTATTTAGCACCTGTAATTTCAAAAACGAGTATATTTGCTATCGAAGCGCGCAATGTGAAAGACAAAAAAATGGCCA
>CAYUQA010000105.1:0-2250 GCA_964446135.1 uncultured Candidatus Saccharibacteria bacterium
CGGTTGGCCGCTTCCAAAATACCCGGACCACCGCCAGTGACGACATTAAAACCGGCATCAGCCAAAAGAGTGCCAAGCTTGATCGCTTCTTGATAGAGTGGCTCATTTTCTGTGATATTGGCCGATCCGAAAATAGCGACATTATTTTTGAAATCTGCCAAAAACTGCCAGCCATTCATCATTTCGGCCATGATACGGAAAATGCGCCAATGCATTGAGGAGCGAAAATCTTGCGGTTCGGTGATGGTCGGTAATTCGGATGCGGGAATATTAGGTAATTTTTTGCGCGCCTTGCCATTGCGTCCATTGCTGGGCGGGGTCGGTGGTGTGACCGTTGAGCCGGTGCTCGGGTCTTCCATAAATTGTGCCAAAAGCACTTTGAAATCCATACACGATCATTATATCAAATAGCAGATGAGAATAAATCGGATAACATATTTTGTATCTAAAAATATTTCAAACAAAAAGGCGCTTGATAATGGAGATATATTTAGTGGCGACGTAGAGATTTTGAAGAAAGACAATACTTTGACAAAAATCCGAGCCAATGTTTTTCCGATTAAAGATTCGGCCGGCAAAGTCATCTTTTGGGCAACGGTTACTCATACTGCTACTGGGTAATAAAAAGCGATCCCTATGATGGGATCGCGGTACCACTGGCTTGATGAGCTTTTTTAGTGCTCCGTTTATATTCTAATAGATTTGGCTTGTAAGCCTTCAACCAATCCAAAGCGCGGGACGCAAGATACTCGTGGTCTGGCTCGAGAATGTGTTTAATGGATTCATAACTAGCGTCAGTCCAGAACACACCCGCAATCTCAAAAGTATCATTGATACGCAAATTTGGAATATATGTATAATCATCTGAAATGACAAAAGTATAAAGATTGATGTGGTTTCTGAAGCTCGGCATAGTATACCCACCGACACTAAACATCGCGTAGCCACTAATGTTTACGTTTGTTTCTTGTTTCAACTCGTCAGAAGCGCTATCGCGTAAATTATAGTCTCCTAGGCTACCTATTCCTCGGGTATTTTTAACACCGCCACCAGGAAGTTGACACCCAACTCCGGGCCCTACTCTTTTCTTTATAACCAACAGTTCCAACGTACCCTTATCCGAGAATCGAAAAACAGCGATGCTGACACCTAGTAAATAGGTCGGGAGTAGTCGACGCATGATAAAAAACGTTAATCGTTTTGGTAAAAGATTTACGATTTTCTGTATTCCGTTACCGAGACTTTCTTTGAAGGCCATGGCATAGCTCCTTTTTCTGTTCAGTTTGTAAAAGTGTTACTATTATTACTACAAAAACAATAATAAGTCAATGTATGTTTGTCTGCGCCAACAAATAGAAAAGCCGAGCTCGTTTCCAAGATCGGCCTTTAATAGATTTAGATCACCTCCTCTACTCGAGATTTACCAAGGCACTGTAACAGAAGCCATTCTGCTTCACAGTGACTATGTAGTCACCAAATGGCATGCTCATTGATTGGCCACTACTATTTCGATCAATCACGATTGTGTCGTGTGAGATCGAAACGATAGCTTGGGGCTCGATAACAAAATACTCTAGGAGTATCTCGACGCCGTCGGCGGGGAATGTCGTGATCACCACAGTAGCTTCGTCACCCCAAAGAGCGCCAAAGTTTGAAATGCCAAAGATAGTCAGACCAAATCCTGGTCCGATCTGACTGTCGACATAAAAACTTTGAAATTCCCATGACTGTCTGCCGTCAGGAAAATGAAATGCGGCCGTGATTATGGTGCCTGCTTTGAAGGGCACGGAATTAGAGAATATGCTTACATCGCGTCCTCCACCTGCAGTTGCCGGTGTTACGACGGCGAAGAAGCCACTTCCCTTACGGGGTTCTACTGTGGCGCCATTCGCCACGATCTTCGCGGCGAGCATCTCTTTGTGGGGGATTAGGTGTCCAACGTTCGCTATGTCAATAGTCGATTTTCCCCTCACATTTTGCGCTATCACTGAGAGCGATAGAAAAAGCGATAGAAAAATAATACTAAGAGCTTTTCTGGCATGCATTACATTCATTCGATTAAATCTCCTCCGGTTGTTAAATGTGCCCCACGGGCAGTTTTATAACAAGAACAGATATATGATGATAAGTCAATACTACTGTATAACAGCCAAAAACCCCATGAAGGGGTTTTTGATGAAGTGCAGTATTCTTGAATTAGTTCGAACGCATTTCGGCAAGAAAGCCCCCAAAAATTCGGAGCGGCTTCGC
>CAYUQA010000106.1:0-3471 GCA_964446135.1 uncultured Candidatus Saccharibacteria bacterium
TTCAAAATATATTCGATGCCGTGAAACGGTATGTAGTAACCGTGAAAGTGTACGACGAAACTGTCTCGCGGCGATATTCTGGGATAAAAAACAGTTTCGTCAGTACCGACAAAAATCCTTTTAAACTTTCCATTGGAAACACCAAACTTTTTTTGAAAAAATTTTATATTCTCATTGGTGTCTAGTAATATTCCATCAGCCAAAAGACAACACAACCAATCGAGAAAAAAGTAATAAAATGCTTTCGGACTGTGCTTGGGTACCAGCTGGCGATCAAGTACCCACGAATCATACAAAGAATACAGTGGATTCCAAATGATTGGTTTACGAGTGAGTAATCGAGCCAAAACGATCACCCATCGAGAATCAGAACAACCCACCATCAAGAAATCATACGAACCCTTCAATGATCGGTGCGACCTCATCAAGTTCCAATATTTTTTCAAACCTTTTGTTCTGGTGTTGCATAATAAAACTCGCACCCCATTTTGCTCTAGCCCGCTGATGACCACGCGATTGCGTGAATATGCTGGATCAAAATCTCCGAAATAACAAATGGTCATGGTTTTTATTTAAATGTGTAAATACTAAAATGGCCGTCATTATACACTGCACGAGCGCCTTTGATTTTTTGTATATCGAAATTAGTGTCTCTTTCTAAATCCTTCATAATGTAAGAAACATTATATTTTTGTAATAAACTGATCAAATTTGGTCTGATTTCTTGTTTATTCTTTTCCAAAAGTCGAGTAATATTTGCTTCCTTTTCAGACTGCATACTCACTATTTTTTCCTGATTATCACAAAACTCGGCTTGTTTCAAGAATGGAACAATATTACAGACTCTCATTTTGGATTCGATATTTCTGGTGACATAATTAATACTTGCTCCCGCAACCCAGCCGTATTCTTCTGTGATACGCTCTCTATTTAGATTTTGGAAATATCTGGATACGAGATACCGCTCTTCGAGTTCAGATGATGGCATAAAATAAATCTGGGAATTCAGCACCCCGGAAAATAGCACAAAATGCTTTGAAAGCGTAGTTATGTAGTTGCTTATCGAACCGTTTGCCCAAACGACCTGTGGTTCTCTTTCTCTCGCCTCAAGCCATGCGATCGGCTCTGCATAGCTCTGAACATAGCGAGCTTCCTGCCGGTTCATGGTCGTGAATGGCGGCACAATCGATCGTGGCAATTGCTTAACCATCACAAAAAGATTGACTCCAATCAAAATAGTAATAAGACTTTTTTTATAGAAAGATAGTGAATTAAAATTGGCTTTCCGAACCAAATAATAAACGAGGGTCATCAATACTATTGGCAACCATAAGATTACAAATCTCCGCGCGTGATTACCAATATCAAAGTCTTTACCGGTAATGATATTACTTAATAACGCCGCAAAGATACCCAGCCCGGTCAACACAAAAAAAGTTAAAATAAGATTAAAATTCTTATCCGATCGTGCATGAGCAGAAAAAAATCTAATAAGAAAACCAAGACCAAGACCGGTAATCAGCCAGCGAATAACATCAATCGCTTCAATCGATGGGAAATGACTTGCGACATAGCCAACTCGGTTGATCGTTTCTAAAAATAACAGATGAGAGTAGTCTTGATACATATACACAAAAGCAGGTATAGCTAAGATGAGAGCACACGCAATAATCACAAACAGTGATTTTACTTCATCAGTCTTTTTTTTCAGAAATAACCACATAAAAACAAACAATGTAGTCGCCAAACATATCTGCCACAAATAAGGATAGATATAAAACGGTATAGCTAGCGAGAATACTAACCATGCGCTATTGCGTCGCCTAGCATCCTTCAACCACGATATCAGCGCCAGATAAAATAAAAGTATAAACGGCAAAATGGCTTGCGAAGAAACCGGCCTCACCATAATGCCGTAGACTTGAAGATAAATCGGTATTGTCAACCACAGAGCAATTGTTGGCTTGAGCTCCAATTTTTTAAGCAATAGATACAACAGCCACACAAAAAGGAGGTTCCAAAAAATTGCATTGGCGATGATGGTTGTGTTCAAAGAAACGCCAAAGCGCATCGGCAAAGCGACCAAAGCATCGGCGACTGATACAAACGGCGCAATGTCACCACCATGCTCAAAATAATAAGGATTGTGTCCGAATACAGAACCAAATGAACTGCTTCTGATGCGTTGAAAATAATGCAACGCATCGCCGACATAGTTAACCATCACGCCACGCCATGCATCACCGATCGTATAGCGTGAGTAAACAAGAGGCAAAACACTGGCGAACACAATGATACAAAGCCATATGATCACTGAGAGCTTACTAATACGATCTGTTCTTGTAGTATGGGGTTGCATAGGTGTGCATTAGTCGATAAAACGATATTTCGCAATCGTCCACAAAATTTTAAAACCGTGATGCCATTTAATTTTTTTACCATCGCCATATCCTCTTGGATAATAACGAATTGGAACATTAATAGTCTTATATCCTCGCTTTAATAATTTACAAACAATTTCATTGTCATAGTCAAAGTCATTTGTATGAATCACTACCGCAGCGACTGCTTCTGCCGGGAAAACTTTATAGCAACCTTCGTAATCCTTGGCATTATTCCAAAAGAGCCAGTTCGTCGTCCAGGTAATCAACCGATTACCAAACCAAGCCAGCCAATAGTGGCTTTTCTTTTTGCGCTCATCGTGCTTTGGATTGATCCTGGCTCCGAGCGTTATCACATCTCGTCGCTTGAGCAAAGGCGCCACCATGGCCGGATAATCATGGGGGTCATATTCCAGATCAGCGTCTTGAATAATGAGCAAATCCCCAGTCGCCTGCTTAAAACCAGTCTTCACCGCCCCGCCTTTGCCCAAATTCTTTTCGTGAAAAATATATTGGATACCCGGGGTATTCATTAAAATATCGCGAGTACGATCGGTTGACCCATCATCTACGGCAATGATTTCTTTTGTCATACCAGGCAACTCCACCGCCTGAACCTTGGCAATAATTTCGCGAATGGTTTTTTCTTCGTTATAGCAGGGAATGATGATAGAGAGTTTACTCATCCTCTTATGGTATCTAAAACTCTATAAATGGCAAAGACTACCATAAATGAAAGGCCGACTTTTCGTCGACCTTGCTTGCCGCATATATTGATTAGTTCTCATCAGCAAATCTTAACTGAGGAGTCGGAAATGGAGTCAAAATATCCTCCATTATTTTTGCAACTTTTATTATTTTCTTCTTACCAAGAGAAAGCTGGTCAATTAACTTTGTAAGAGATAGTAACACCGCTGTCTCTTCCGATAAATTTTCTGGCGTCATATACAATTCTGACCAAAGCCTCTCAATCGCTGAAACAACTTCATCAACCTCATTTTTTAACTCGGGATGTTTTTCGGTTTCTTTTCTCAACCAAACAACATGTTCACTAAGCATTTCCTGTCTCGTCATTGTCGTGGATTCTCCT
>CAYUQA010000107.1:0-8388 GCA_964446135.1 uncultured Candidatus Saccharibacteria bacterium
GATCATTTTAGAATTCGAACTTTTAATTTCCTGGAGGCCAGATTCCATAGATTCTATGATTTGTGTACTTCTGCCATGATCTTCGAACTTTAGGATTCGCGCAACTTCTTTTGCATAATCGCAAATAAGTTTTGCGGCCTTTTCCTCAATACTACTACAACAGGCTGCCGTCTTTACCTCAAGATTCACATTATCTTTAACTAACTCTTTCTCAATTATCGCACTCTCCTTTCGACAAAAATTTACTTTTGATATATAATCATAAAACTTAACCAAAGTCAACCGGATAGTAGAAATCCCGATCTGGCTAAAGCCACCTTGTCGCAAGGCGATTTTCGGGATTTTCACTATCCAGTCAATTATATGGCACTATCTATAGGAATCGTCGGGCTGCCGAATGTCGGGAAATCTACCCTCTTCAAGGCGCTGACTAAAAAACAAATTGATATTCAGAATTATCCCTTCACGACCATCGATCCAAATGTCGGTGTTGTTACGGTGCCCGATCAGCGGCTCAAAGTTCTGGCAGAACTTTCGCACTCCAAAAAAATCGTACCAACCTACATAAATTTCATAGATATCGCCGGCCTCGTCAAAGGCGCCGCTAGTGGCGAGGGTCTGGGCAATAAATTCCTAGCCAACATCCGCGAAGTTGATGCGATTGCCGAAGTTGTGCGCGTGTTTGAAAATGAGCACATCACGCACGTCCACAAAAGCATCAATCCCCTCGATGACATCGGCGTCATTGAAGCTGAGCTTATCCTCGCCGATCTTGAAACCGTCGAGCGTCGTCGCGAAAAAACAAAACCAAACCAGCCAAATGCCGCGATTGAAATCGCCGCCCTTGATATCCTCATCAATAAACTCAAAGAAGGCATACTGGCCAAAGATATTCCGCTCAATGAAAAAGAAACGCCAACCAAAAAAGAATTACATCTTCTGACCGACAAACCGTTTTTATATGTTTTTAATTGTTCGGAAGATCAGGTTAAAGATCGTTGGCAACCGAGTGATGAACTTAAAAAAGCAATTGGACTAAATCCTTACGTTATTCTCTCAAATACTTTGGAGCTCCTGCTTTCAGAATCCCCCGCTGATGAACAAGAAATTATTCTTTCTGAACTTCAGATGGAGCAATCTGGTCTCGATCAACTCATCAGCCAATCATACAAAGCACTTGGTTTGATTACTTTTATCACAACCGGCGAAGACGAAACGCGCGCCTGGACTACCAAAGCCGGCACGTTGATTCCAAAAGCGGCCACGGCGATCCACAATGACTGTGAGAAGCTCTTTATCAGAGCCGAAGTAATCCCGTGGCAAGATCTTGTTGTCAGCGCCGACTCCCTCCTTCGCCCCGCCTCCGCTAAGGCTTCGGCGGACAGGCCTGGCTCCGGCGGGCAGGCATGGGCCAAAGCCCGCGAACTCGGCAAAATCAAAACCGTCGGCAAAGACTACATCGTCGAAGACGGAGATGTGGTGGAGATTAAGATATAGCCTAAAGTTGACAATGGAATAAATAAATGTTAAAATGATTCGAGTTGGAATTATTTTTATTGCAGATGGAGGATCGCATGGGTACCTTACAAGATCAATTACGAGATTCGGGCTTGGTTTCTGAAAAACAACTAAAGGAGGCTGAAGCCGAGCAGCAGTTACGTGCTGAACTCGAGACGATGGGAATATCTAGATTAGAGAACGAAAAACTCAAGAGGTTAGATATCCTCAAAGAAACATCTTCAGCAGATACCTTCCGTCAGGAAGCGCGAAAAGTTCTCCTGCTCGATTCCCACCTAATTCACGAGATGATCAATTTGGCGCATGCCCGAAAGATGCATGAGAAAAAGAAACAAGGCGGTGGTCGGCTGATTGCCAACCTATATCAACTCCGCGACAGTCTTGCTGCACTTTTCGGAAATGAGAACCGCCGTGATGTCGTCGAAAAACTTTTTCACAAAAGATAGTAAAAAATATAGCTATAGTAATGCTGGGTGAGGAAACGGAGGACACTGTTCTTGCCGAAAAGATTCAAGAAGCAATAACTAATCTCGAAATAAAACATGGCGATCACAAAGCGCTAGTGTGTCTTACTGACACTCTAGCGAATCATGAGAAATTCTGATTAGTTAGATTTATTGTCACTTTCAGTGGTTGAAACTCTAAGTAATTTGTATAACCGCTGGGCACGCCCAGCGGTCTTTTTTTATACAAAAAGTTTAATTTTTGAGGCAACAATTTTGACAGCACTCCAAGGTTCGACCTTGGAGTGCTAACGACCTTGGAGTGCTAAATAATTCTTAATAATAAGGAGCTACCCGAAAAGTTTAATCTTCGAGGCGACGACTTGTTTGACGGCCTGCATCGCTGGTTCGAGATATTTGTAAGGTGTGGTTTGGTCTTTGTCGGAGGCAAGCGCGCTATCGAGGGCGTGGCGATAGGCCACGCGGAGTTCGGTGTTGAAGTGAACATTGCTAATACCACTGCGTATCGCTTCACGAATCTGAATATCCTCAAGACCTGAAGCACCGTGCAATACCAAAGCACAATCGCCAGCTACAGCGTATAATTTGGTGAGATGCTCGATATCGAGCATCTCTTTTTGTTCTGTTACGATGCCGTGAATATTGCCAAAGACGATGCCCATCCGATCAACGCCAGTCTCGTGAATAAAGCGTTCAAGCTCTTCTGGCTTGGTATAGTCATCGGCGGTGATTTGGACCAATTTCTGAACCTCTGACGAGCCGCGCAAATAACCAAGCTCGCCTTCAATCATCATATCGGGATTGATTGAGCGACCATATTCGACGACTTGTTTTGTTAAGACAATATTGTCATCGAGTGATCGCGAAGAAGCATCGATCAAAACAGTATCATAGCCAGCATCGATAGCTTGTTTGGCTGAATCAAAAGTCTTGTGATGATCGGCATTCAAAAAAACTAGCAAACCATCATAAAAATATGATTTGACTAGGGCGACTGCCTGACGATAGCCCAGAAAGCCGGCTTCGCCTTCGGATGTGCCGACCATCACTACTTCGCCAGCCTCCTGCGCCGCCTCAACTATCGCCCGTAGTTGGTCACCAGTCGAAAAATTAAAATGCCCGATCGCTTTTCGAGAATTTTTATACTCTTTAAAATAGTCTTTAAGTGTTTTCATAGGTTTAAATAGATTTATATTGTAAAAACTCCGGAGATTATATTTTCACTCAATACTTGATGTAATTTATCTTTACCAAAATATTTTAGAAAAATCTTGTTCCAAAGTGATTCTTGCTGATGATATATCAATGGGGCCTCAAGCTTTTTATTTAATATCGACATTATCACATCAATCAAATCAAAACTTAATAGGACATCCTCGCCGTTCTTGTTCTTAAAAAAATTACCGACAGTATCTAGTCCTCTAAAAAAGCCAAAAACATGCCCTTTCTCACCAATAATGCTACTCAACTTGCTAAAATCTTTTTCTGTATTATACCAATGTTCGGCTTCTGGATTGATATGTGGCTCAAAAAGTCGAAAGTCTGATGCGTTTTCTTTAGCCAGATAACGTTGCACGATACGAAAACTTATCCTGCCACTATCTGGGAGTAGCTTGCCAGATACATCACCCCGCAACAATGACTGTATTTTATCAGAAAAGTCTGCTTCTTTTGAAAATTTCCTAAAAAGCTCAGAATAAAAAGGAACTTCATTGAGATAGTGCAAAACCAAACTAAAAACTCTCAAAGTCTCTCCGACCATATCAATGTCTAGTGGGATTATGAAAATAACACCAAGCTCTTTGAGATGGCTGACATTGTGATATTTCCTAGTCAAGAACTTCTGTGCCGCCCCAAGCCATTCTGTCTCTAGCACTTTAAGCTCGACCGGACGCTCTTCAAAATCATCGGCGGATATATCGGCAAAACTTGATTCAAAAAAATGATGCATCCACTCTTGGGACTCCATAAATCGCAAAGCACTAAAAACTGATATCATATTATGATTTTCTAAAAGTTCTTTGACTGATTTATAGCCAAAATGCTTCAACATGTCCTCGGGTGGATATCTAAACAAAAGCTCTTTTGCTTTTTCGTGCTTCAAGAAGAAACCACTGCCTGGGTTATGGATCATGATTGCGGTCTCGCATAGTTTACCACAACGATTACTCAACTCGGCGAGGTTTGGCATCTCTAAAAAATTAAACAAATCCTTGTCCATGTGCGCCAAGCGCGCTTCGAGTAACTCATATACTTTTTCAGCGGTGGCGTCTTCGTTGCTCAAGCCAAGCTCGTTGATCGTTCGATGAAGTATGAGATTATTTTCTTCGATAATAGCTTCCATCACTCCTTCTTTCCCAGTCACAGCACGCAATTTGCGATCCAAATCAACAAGCTGGGCCTCTTCTATGCGCATAATTCTAGCAAGTTGAGTCAATGCCATAATATTAATATTGCTCTACTGTTATTTTATCAGCTAGACCACTATCTCCGGCTTTTAAGATACCGGCCTTCGCGCCAAACTGACCGACCACCGATGTAGCATTGGCAGTAGCAAACTGTACAGCTTTTGCAATATCGCCTGAGCGAATAAATTCCACGACAAAGCCAGAACCAAAAGCATCGCCAGCGCCAGTAGCATCAATGCGTGGCGACTCCGGTGTACCGGCTCTGTATTTATGTCCGTCAACGCCAACCGCAACACCCTCTCGACCATTGGTAACTATCACAATTTTTTTGCAATGCGGCTGAAGCTCCGTCACAGCGCTCTCCACTGTGACTTCTTTGTTCAAAAGCATCTTGGCTTCTTCAAGATTAATGATCACAATATCGATTTTCTGAAAAAATGGCGTCAACACATCAAGTCCTTGTTTAAGATCAAGCGTACCCGGGTTTGAAGCGATAAAAATATTTTTTTCAGAGGCGATATCTATAATTTTCGAAAATAAGTCGTGATTGCCCCCCATTGAGCCAAGATAGAGCCATTTTGTGTCTAGTATATCGGCACTGATCGAAATAAATGCCAAATGCTGTCCCTCGCCTTTGTACGTCAAAATTGTACGCTCACCTTTATCGTCAACCAGAATAAATGAAGTCGCCGTATAACCATCATCGTGACGCAAAATATGTCCAGTAGCGATACCTTCTGTCTCTAGTTCTTTGATAATCTCATCGCCATCGCTGTCATTACCCAGAACCACTAGTGCTTCGGTTTGCAAACCTTGTCGAGCAAAAGTCACTGCGGCGTTCGTACCACTGCCGCCAGTAGCACTATGTAGTGAATCAACACCAACTCGCCCACCATGAGGCAAAACCAATCTCTCGCCTTCTATATCAAACGAGCCATGAACAAAAAAATCTTTTGTTGCTGAGCCTATAGTTATAATATCTTTCATAATAGAGATTCTAGTTCTCGATAGCGTTTTTCCACATCCGAATCTTTGAAAAGATAGCTACCGACAATAAAGCTACTGGCGCCGGCTTCTTTAAGTTTGCCCAATGTATCGGGATTGATACCGCCATCTACAGCGATAATTATATCCGGATAGAAATAGTGAAAATCTTTTATTTTTTCGATAACCGATTCGACAAAATCACCGCCGTAGAACCCCGGCTGGACTGTCATAAATTGTACAAAATCCAGCGTATCAATAAAAGACTCGATCTCGCTGACTGGCGTGGCAGGATTGAGTACGACACCCACCTGACTATCCATCTCATGTACCGCATTGATTACCTCCATCGGTTTTTCTGTCGCCTCAACATGAAAAGAGATCGAATCTGCGCCAACCTCCAACCAACGCAAGACATGATTCTCGGGCTTACTGACCATCAAGTGGACTGACATAGCTAAAGCAAAATCGCCACTTGCAAATACTTCGGATTGGATAGTTGTGTTTGGTACAAAAATCCCATCGGCAATATCCAAATGCACTCGTTGAGCAAAAGACTCAACTTGACTCACCTTATCGAAAAACTCATCTTTTGTTTTTGCCAGAATAGCCGGAATTATTTCGCTCATATTACTCCAAATCAGCAATTTTATTTAATCTTCGAAGTTGTCGCTCATGACCCTCAAATGGCGTCTCCAAAAAAGTTTTAACAATTTTCTGTATTATATCTATATTCAAAAAATCAGAGGCCAAAGAAAGTACGTTTATATTATCATCATTCCTAGCCAAACGAACCTGCTCCGGATCAAAACCAAGACTAGCACGAATGTTTTTGTGTTTATTGGCGGCGACATCCATACCGACACCATTGCGACATATTAAAATACCACGAGCCTCGTCATCTTTGCCCACAGCATCAGCCACGATATTGGCGAAATCTACAAAATCATCATTTGGATCATAGACCGATGGCCCACTATCCTCGACTTTGTAACTATTAGCCACCAAAAAATCTTTAAGTTTATTTTTTAGCTCAAAACCTCTGTGATCGCTTCCGATATATATCATGATCGATTAAGATATTGAACCGCTGATAACAAGGCTGAACAGCCTTGTCCGGCGGCAATAACTATCTGTTTGTGGGGCACGTCAGTCACATCACCGGCGGCATAAAGTCCCGGGACACTGGTCTCACCGGCCATATTGACCTTTATCTCTCCAAATTCATTTTTAGCCACGTCTGATGACACAATATCAGAATTTGGGATCATGCCAATATGAATAAATATGCCTTGAACCGATATATTATGATCGACACCCTGACTATCTGTATAGGTCAGGCCGGTAACCACTTTTTCACCTTGAATACTCTTGGTTTTAGCACTATAGATGATCTCGATATTTTTCTTTGATTGTACTTTATCTATTAAAATCTGCTCGCCTTTAAAAGCATTATTTTTATTCATCACATAAACCTTTTCGGCAATATCAGCTAACATCAATACTGATTCTAAAGCAGAATTACCACCGCCCACAGTAACAACAGTCTGTCCGCCAAAAAGAGGGCCGTCACAAACAGTGCAATAGCTGACGCCCTTGTTACGAAATTCCTTTTCGCCCGGCACATTCAGCTCTCGTGGGTGTACGCCAGTAGCGACTATCACTGCACGAGTAAGATAATCGCATTTGAGAGTACTAGTATTATTGGAAGGGATTTTCTCGCTAGCCATATTGGTCCCAGCTGGGCCAGTTGTAATACAAAAATTACCATCGCCTTGTTTTGTAATCTTACTGACAGCTACTCCCTCCTCAATCGATGGTTTGTATGATTCAAGGTGTTTGCGGAAATCACCAGCCAGAGTCAAGCCATCAGTATGAATAATACCGGGCCAATTGCCTATTTCGCCGGAAGTAGCTACCTCACCGCCTAGATCTTTGGCGATTATTTTAAATTTAAGCTGACGCCGCGCGGCATAAATACCCGCGGCTGTCGCCGCTATCGAACCGCCAACGATAATAACGTCATATAAAGTCTCGTCACTCATTTAAAAATATAGTAGCATAGCTCTAGTAATAAATTCAATAATGCTAGATCGACTATTCCAAAAAAAATACGCAATCATAGCTATTTTGGGCATCAGCATACTGACGCATTTTTTGTTTTTTGGCTATCCGCGCGAGACGGTCTTTGACGAAGTGCATTTTGGCAAATTCATCAGCGGCTATTTTACCCATGAATATTTTTTTGATATTCATCCGCCTTTGGCCAAACTCATGATAGCCGGAATGGGTAAAATTTCTGGATTCCAGCCCGGTTTTAGTTTTGGTCAGATCGGAGATACATTCCCTGACAATAGCTACCTATGGCTACGTTTACTACCAATGTTAGCTGGCACACTACTGCCGCTTATTATCTATTTGCTACTATTAGAACTTAATTTTTCTAATAAGACTGCATTTTTGGGCGGCATACTCATAGCTCTTGAAAATTCCATTCTTGTTCAATCTCGCTTTATATTACTGGATAGTTTGTTGCTTTTCTTTGGTTTTGCCAGTTTTTTGTTATACGCCAGATTTAGAAAAAAAGGCCAGATTTGGCAGTTTATATTATCGATACTCTTAGCTACGTTAGCTGTCTCGGTTAAATGGACTGGCCTGACATTTCTGGGTTTTATTGGCCTACTAGAAATCATCCGCGTTATTAAAAACCTATCTGGCAAAAATATAATCCGACTTTTTTGGTTCCTGATAGCGCCTGCTATATATTTTGGCATATTTGCTGTTCACCTCAACCTACTCAATAAATCAGGGCCCGGCGATGCCTTCATGACCGCCGAATTCCAATCGACACTAGAAAATAATCCAAACGCTGAAAAACCAGAGCTACAAAGACCGGGGATTATAGCTAAATTTCTAGAGCTCAATGGCGAGATGTATCGCGCCAACTCAACTTTAACAGCAGCACATCCCTATGCCAGTCTTTGGTATACATGGCCCTTTATGATACGACCAAT
>CAYUQA010000108.1:0-2938 GCA_964446135.1 uncultured Candidatus Saccharibacteria bacterium
GGCGGCGATATGGTTGAGTTCGTCTACGGTGACGCTATCGGTCAAACTACTGGCATACGCCAATGCCAAAGCCATAACCGAAAAAACAATCGCGAGAATGATAGGCAGTTTTTTCATATGGAGTCTTACTTTACTGCTCCCGGAGTTCTATAGCAATACCATCTCTTTTGTAGTGAACATATTCGGTTGCAGTTATGGCAGCCAAAAATATTGCCAGGGTAAGAGAAGCGATCAAAGCGCCTTCACGCGCTAAACCATGCCGAGTTAGATGTATAAAATGAGGATGTCGGGCATGATACCATTTGGTGATAAATTCGTAGAATGACCAGAGTGCTTCCCCAGCAAATATACAAGCCACAACGACTATAAGCAGATTTGCTGATAGACCAGCTAATCCTCGATACCAAAGCATATATGGGATTAGACCTATAAAAAACCAAGTTAGCAAAAAAATATGTACCGTCGGAAGATGTTTATGCTGTTGATAGTGTTTACCGATGCGTATGAGATTTTTCAAAAAACCAATTATAAACAAAATCAGTACGGGCAATATGAGCACGGTGGTGTCAGTAGTGGGTGTTTGTGGTTCAGATGCAATATACCAGAAGTCGCTTGGCATATTGTAAACACGCCATAGGACTGGCAAAGCTATCAAAAACCCAACCACAATGAAAAGACCTATTCTCGAGAGAAATTGATTGCGTAGATGCGCGTATTTTTCATGGTGATAGTGAGCTTTTAAAAATCCAAAGTAAATCAAAAAAGTGATTAAGACAATGACTGGTGTGATAAAAAAGAAGTTAACGGTGTAAAAACCAAGACCCCATAAAGCACCGGCCATGATAAAATCAAATGTGTGATGCTCTGAAAGTCCACGCCATAGGAAATAAGAAGCCCAGACAAAAAATAATGGCATGAAAATATGTTCCGATGGAATGCGTGAATATAAAACATGTACAAAAGAACTGGCCAAAAGAAAGCTAGACAAAAAAGCTATTTGCCAGTTTAGTATTTTTTGAACTAGCAGATACAATCCGATTACAGTTAGTACACCTATAGTTGCAGTGGCATAATCTGGCGTGATCGAATCAAACCAATAAAATCGAAAAAATATCGCGATTACCAATACTAGTAAAAAGAGAAGACCCTTCTTTTTCATTATTTATATAATACCATAATCACCAGCAAGCATTGCCTTTCGTATCCACAGAACGTTATACTATATTGTATAAACTAACCAACTATATGAATGAACCTACTATTGAGGCGGTTGAACAGGAAATCGCGGCGATCGAATCGCAAGTTGCTTCTCGACAAGCCGAACAACCCATAGATCCCGAGCAATTGATCGAAAAACAATATCTGTACGATGTTGTTGGTGAGATAATCCAAGAAGAACTCTCTGATCAGCAGTATACGCCACCGCCGTTAGCACCGGCCGGTCATCAACAGCTGGCATATCATTCTGAAGAATACAAAGAACATATTCAGAATTTAGTAACTATTGCTTTCAATCAAAGTATCTACGAAGCCATCAGACAAGCGCGCAAGACCAATAACCCGGCTTTTATCGCCGCTTTTCGTGCCGCTATCGTCGATGAATTATATCCCTTGCTCGTTCAACGAGCTAAACTGCGTGCTCAACTATGAATCTGATTATTCTGCTGGTTTTAGTTTTAGTACTACTTATCATTGCGCTGGCGCTTTTTATTGTCTTAGGTGGTATGCGTAAGCGCGGACATTTGGAGCGAGCTTTGAGTTTGCAATTATTACAGATTCGCGTACCGCGCGATGCCGTTAGTAGAGAGAACAGTGGGATTCAATACATTCGAGAACAGATAGCTGTCGCCGAGCAGCTTTTCTCTAGTTTTTCTAATTTGCATTCAAAAGGCTGGAACAAATTCATTTACGGCGAGCCCTATCTTTCGCTTGAGATCAGTGTCCAGAATCTTCGCGAAGACACCTACTTCTATATAGCTGTACCGCGTGCCTCGTTGGATATAATAGAGAAGCAGATTTTTAGTTTTTATCCGACTGCCGAAGTTACGACCGTGCATGAGTACAATATTTTCCATCAGAACGGTGCCATCGCCGGTGGTTATCTGACCTATGCCGAAGCGTCAATGCTTCCAGTGCGAACTTACCAAAAGCTCGAAAGCGATCCTTTGGGCGCGATATTGACTTCGATGTCTAAACTGCAAGCCGAAGGCGAGGGCGTCGCTTTGCAAATTCTAATGCGACCAAGTCATGCCACAGAACAAAAAAACCTTGCTTTAAAAGTCGCACGCGAGATGCAGTCAGGCCGATCTTTGAAAGAGGCGATACAACGCGCCAAAAATCCACCTAAAAAAACTGATACTGAAAAACCAGAAGAGTTTCAAAGGCCACAGGTTGTGACGCCGACCGAAGAAGAAATTATCCGCTCGCTAACCACCAAAGCCAGTAAACAAAATTTTGATGTCAATATTCGTATTCTCTGTGCCGCGCCCGATCAACTCCAAGCCGATGCTATTTTCCAACAACTACAGGGCGCTTTTTCGCAATATAACACGCCCGATCTCAATAGTTTTAAAGTTGTCAAATCATCTGGCCGCTCACTACAAAATTTGAGCTACAACTATATTTTTCGTCTTTTTGATCGCAATCAGACTATCCCCATCTCGACCGAAGAGCTTGTAAGTCTGTATCATTTTCCATTGGCGACGACGTCAGCACCCAAAGTCAATTTCTTACGCGCCAAACCGGCGGAGCCACCACCGAATCTTCCTAGCGAAGGTACTATCATGGGTACCAACCTCTTCCGTGGCGAGGAGCGAGTTATCCGCATGCTCGATGAGGATCGCAGACGTCATCTATATGTTATCGGTCAAACCGGTACCGGTAAGACGACCTTTCTCAAACAGCTTTTGCGTCAAGATATCGAGAATGGCCATGGTCT
>CAYUQA010000109.1:0-5924 GCA_964446135.1 uncultured Candidatus Saccharibacteria bacterium
CATATTTTCATGCCATTATTTTTTGTCTGGGCTTCTTATTTCCTATGGCGCGGGCTTTCAGAACATCATACGTTTGATTTCATTATGGCCGGTGCTTTATGGGGTCTTGGTTTTTACACCGTTAACTTCTTTTTTATCACACCAGTCATTGTCTTAATCACTTTTTTGATTGACTACGGATTTTTAAAAGCTCACTATCACCATGATAAATACGCGCATCTACGCAATCAATTTCTCTCGAGAATAGGTCTTTTTATTGTGGTTGGGTTTTTGGTAGCTTTGCCAGTCCTATGGCGTGTTTACAATATGCCAAACGACTTCTGGCATATTGCATCTGCACCACAAACACCCGCTACTGACACCACTGTGCTCATATTACCGGTACTCGTTTTGTTTATAATTGGTTTTTTGAAAAATCTCATACGCATCGGTAAACACTATCACCAGCATAAACATCTTTCGACGGTACATATTTTTTTGCTGACTTGGTTTTTTATAGGACTCATTCCATATATGCTTTGGTATCGAGGATTAGCTGGTCTATCAGCAAATCTACTTATAGTCGTTGTGGCTTGTATATTTGCTGGGGAAGCACTCTGGTCATTCTACGAATTTATCACCAAATGGTACCATGCCCGACATCCTCATTTTGTTCATCTAAAACAACATAGTCTAGCCCGCGAGGGTGCTTTAATCGCTTCTCTTACCCTGGCAATATTTTTGGCTGCCATAACTGCAACCGAATATGTTCACTACAAAAGAGATGGTATTGCTATAGAACTCCGAGGGCAGTAAAGTAAGACTCTATATGAAAAAACTGCCTATCATTCTCGCGATTGTTTTTTCGGTTATGGCTTTGGCATTAGCGTATGCCAGTAGTTTGACCGATAGCGTCACCGTAGACGAACTCAACCATATCGCCGCCGGTTATACTTATCTGACGCGAAGCGACATGCGGTTTAACCCCGAGCATCCGCCATTGGCAAAAGATATTGCCGCCCTGCCGCTTTTATTTACCAATATTGCCGATGAACGGGCATTTGCCAGCAAAGATGGCTGGCTCAACAACGACACACATTATGGCGTGCTTGATTTTAGTCGCGAGTTTTTATATCGCTCTGGCAATGATGCTGATGCAATCGTTCGCTTGGCTCGCCTACCAATGTATTTATTTTTAATCCTCGCCGCCGGATTGCTTTTTTTCTGGGCACGACGCATCGGTGGTGATTGGATGGCCTTACTCTCGCTGGTTTTGTTTATCTTCTCACCGACTGTTTTGGCACATTCTCGACTGGTCACGACCGACATTCCAGCGGCTTCAGGTGTGCTGTTGGCAACCATTCTTTTTTTACGCTATCTCAAAAAACCATCCCGACGAAACCAACTCTGGCTCTTTTTTGGTATTGGCTTTGCTGTTCTGCTCAAGTTTTCGGTGCTTTTGATTTTGCCATATTTTATCCTCCTACAAATTATCTATTCCGGGTTTTTGATACGGACAAAATTCCATACACTTGTACGCTCGATTGGCAAGACGCTCATCACTATGGCCGCCGTATTTATTTTCATAGTCGGGCCATTTTACGCACTACATATGCGAAACTATCCGCCAGAACTTCAGAAAGCAAATACCGTAAAACAACTTGGCTACATTCAGAACTGGACCTCGAAAGCAGTTGTCTTCCTTTCTGACAAACCAATCATCCGCTACCTTGATCATTACGCACTTGGTTTTTTGTTAGTACAAAATCATGTCGCTTCCGGCCATACGATTTATTTTCTGGGCCGAATACTGCCCACCGGCCATCGTTTGTATTTTCCGTTTGTCTATTTCATTAAAGAACCACTGACTTGGTGGCTGTTGGTATTTATTTCGATCTTCTACTCACTCCCATATCTCTCCAAGGTTCGACCTTGGAGAGATATGGGGCGGGATCATTTTGAGATTGTTGCGGCATCAGTTTGGATTATTTTGTATTTTATCGTCAGTATGACTGGCAAAATTAATATTGGCGTCCGGCATCTGCTACCGATATATCCTTTTGCCGCGTTACTCGTCAGCTATGCTATTGTGATGGCCATTCGAAATCTCCCGTCTTTAAAAAAGAAAATCGCCACATTTGCGGTCGGCGGAATAGTAGGCGCATATATCCTAGAAAGTTTTGTTGCTTATCCTTTTTATCTGCCGTATTTCAACCAATCCGTCGGTGGCCTGTCCGTCCGACAGGCGGGACGCCAGAATGGCTGGCGATATGTCGTCGATTCAAACATCGACTGGGGTCAGGATTTGTATCGCTTCCGCGACTGGTTTAAAACTGCCGGCATCGATAAAATCAGTTTTGATTATTTTAGCGGTTGGGCTGATCCAAACTACTACGTTGGCCCCGGACATATTGTTCAAATATATTCTGGTTCGTTCAAAGATGCCGCTGATTTCATTGCCAATAATCAAACCAACGGCTGGCTTGCCATCTCTGTCCAATATCTCCAAACCTCACCCGAATACGCCTGGCTTCATACCTATCAGCCCACCACCATCGTCGGTAGCTCAATCTTCGTCTACCACCTCCAAAAACCTTAGGTTTTCCTTGGAATATATGTATTACTTGACAGATATGATATTATCGTTTATATTTGAGAGGATAGTTTGAAAAAGAAAAGGAGTAAAAAATGCATCGATATGAAGTCATGTACATCCTGAAAGGGCTAATTGATGGTGCTTTAACCACAAATAACATCAGTTTAGCCAAAGAAATAATGGCAGCAATGAAAAAGATTGTGTCAATTCAAGTCATTATTTATGATACTTAGGAAGATTGTATCATTGCTTATAGTAATGATACCGATTGATAGCAAGATACCAAATAATTTTTTCTGAATATAGAAATTGTATAGCCTCACCGAAAAAGCCACACAGCTTTTCTTGAGTGGGGCTTTTGTGTTTTATTGAAAATAGATTCTATCGGGGATGCGGAGGTCGACGTATTGGAGTTTGTCGCGTTGGTCGGTGGTCATTTTTTGTTTATAGAAAGCGAGAAAAGAGGTCATTTGTTTGATCGGATCAATAGTACTGTTTAATATAATTTTCCAACCAAGTGTAGTAATGATCTCAAACTCATCAAAACGATCTTTTGGTATTACGAAATTTTTCAGTGATAAATTTTGGTCATTTGCCAGTCGACTAAGTATCACGAAATTTTCGAATAATTCCGGCTTATCAAAATGATCGCCTAGATCAATGGTGATATCACGTTCATCATCAATGCGGATATATATCGCGCCTGAAGAAGGAGCTGATTCAGCAAAGGCGAGACCCGTTTTATCCAGTTGAAAACATCGGTCTTGCGATACACAATAGATATATTCCGTTTTATTTTCAACAATCGTGAGATCTAGCGCATGTCTATCTTTGCGCTGGATCTTAACTTCGACGATACGGGGAAAATCATCGGATAATTTTGATTTTAAATCTTGACTGGAAATAAAAAAAATATTTGCGCGATGAGCAATCATCAATCTTTTCTGATCTAGCCATTTATCCGTAATATTTTGGATGTCAGCCGTTTGCAATATTTCATTACCTTTTATAGTGATCTCACGAATATCAAAAAGCCGACCAAAAAAAAGTAGATATCCAATACCGCCTACTGTCAATACGGTCAAGAATAGGACGAAATATATTTTGTAAAGAAATTTGCGACGCTGTTCCTGACGATAACGATCGCGATATGGGAGTGATCTTTGTGGATAGCGACGTCGGTACATTATGGTGTACAAAGGGCTCCATGATCATCCTCTTCGCTTTTCTCGTCAGACCCAGCGTGTCTGACTCGAGGGCCGGACCTTCACTCTGTCCGATGGTCATCGGACAACCATGCCCATTACGGTCCGACAACCCGCTCCAAGGAATAATCATTGCGCCCCTATATTTACTGTTGATTTCAGTCCAATAATATTGAGAGTAAATCAGATCCTTTTCTCATCCGGTCCTCATCTCACTCGCTACTCAAAATAGTTGTGATATATAACCAAGAAAAAATGTAACCCGGTGCGACCTTTTTTCTTGGATATATCTACAACTATTTTTTCATTGCTCGTTCGTCTGCGGGGATGCTCAAAGGATCTGATTTACTCTCAATATTATTGAATTTTTTTCAGTCCGAACATGTATGGTTGTAGAACTTTGGGGATTTCGATCGTGCCATCAACCGTCTGGTAATTCTCTATAATAGCAATAATCATGCGGCCAATTGCCACGGCGGTCGCGTCGTTCATGTGGGCAAATTCAGTCGTACCATCGGCGCGTTTTATTTTTGTTTTAAGACGACGGGCTTGGTAGTCCGACATATAGTCAGCGGTATGTGTCTCGCGATAGCGATCTTGGCCGGGTAACCAGGTCTCGATATCAATCTGACGTGCGTCTGGAGCGCCCATATCGCCCGTACAGACAGCGACAACCTGATAAGCCAGCCCAAGTGACTGTAAGATATACTCCTGAATAGCAACAAAGAAATTCTGCTCTTCAATCGCCTGCTCGCTCTGCGTAAATGACTCGAGTTCGACTTTATCAAATTGATGTAAACGAAGAATACCTCTAGTGTCTTTGCCATATGACCCAGCTTCGCGACGAAATGACGTGGAAAAGCCAGCATAACGTACTGGTAGTTGTTTCGCGCTCAATGTCTGATCCATATGCAGTGGCCCAAGCGTGTGTTCGGCACTACCGATCAGATAGAGATCATCCGTTGGAATATAATAACGATCATCGGCTGGCTCAAGTCGCGACATCTTTTGAAAAATTGCTGGTTTTATAAACACGGGCGGCACGACTGGTATAAATGGAGCATCGCTGACTGATAATTTATTTTTGGAAATAATCTCGGCGAGTGTTTGACGATTCGTCAGAATCGAAAGAACATGTTGAATAAGCGCAAACTCGAGCAATGCGGCACCGCCTTTGAGGTAAGCAAAGCGCGAGCCACTCACTTCACCCGCCGTCTCACTGTCGATAATGCCCAATTCTTTACCGATCTGCCAATGTTCTTTTGGCTCAAAATCAAAGCTCGGTTTCTTGCCTTCCTGACGTAAAACTTTGTTATCGGATTCATCAGCACCGACAGGCGTATCATCAGATGAAATATTCGGAATTTTTAGTAGGAGTAATTCAAATTCCTCATCGACTGCCTTAAAGTCAATATTTATCTTTTCGATATCTTCTTTTAGTATGCGACCTTGAGCGATGGCTTTCTCGTCATCAGCTTGGCCAGCGCCTTTGCGAGCGAGTTCATTGCGTTCTTTGTTTTTCGTCTCCAGTTCAGATAAAAGCTGACGACGTTTGCCATCCAAATCGAGAAGACGATCGACATCAACGACGACTTTTTTATCTTTGGTCGCCTTTTTGACTATATCTGGATTTTGTCGAATAAATTTAATATCGAGCATATATCAAATAGTATAGCGAACTCTTAAAATTTGCAAAATAAAAATGTGGGTGGCCTTTCGACCTCCCCCTACTGTTCGTTCTTCAACTGCTGTTAAATTACTTGGCATTATCCATAAGTTCGGCAAGTAATTGGACGTCGTCTGACACCATTAACGTCAGATTGAGAGCTCCGTAAATCGTATCCAGCTCTTTCTTGGTAAGCGGTTCCTCCATCCTGTCAGCAATTTTCTTGGCTTCACGTAGTTTACCGCCTGCCAAAGCATAACAACGAAATAAGTATAGAGCTATCTTGTCGTCATCACATTTAACATCTTCAGCCATTCGATCGACGATGCTGAATATATGACCCATCTCAAGAATGTGGAACAGGCTGTAGTGATTGTAGCAAGAAATCCAAAGGATTTCTTGCTTGTTCCCGTATGTTAAATCGCCAGGTTAATTCTGCAATGTAATCGGTGGCATATCGCTTGGTACAATGATGATA
>CAYUQA010000110.1:0-2436 GCA_964446135.1 uncultured Candidatus Saccharibacteria bacterium
CGCTGATCTCACCGAATCCACGCGCTCGCAATGGTTCAAGGACAAATTTCCTGATCGTTTTATTGAACTCGGCGTTGCCGAACAAAATATGGCGACCATCGCCGCCGGTCTGGCAAATTATGGCAAGATTCCGTTTATGTCTTCATATGCTACGTTCAGCCCCGGCCGCAACAACGAGCAGATACGCACGACGATTTCTTTAAATAATTTGCCGGTCAAAATCGCCGGTTCCCACGCTGGTGTCTCTGTTGGCCCTGATGGCGCTACACATCAAGCACTTGAAGACATCGCCTTGATGCGCGCACAACCGCGCATGGTTGTGCTGTGTCCTTGTGATGCCATCGAAGCCCAGAAAGCAACCGTTGCGGCCGCCGCTCATCCTAGTCCAGTCTATATCCGCCTTGGTCGCGAGAAATCACCGGTCATCACTACACTGGATACTCCATTTGCAATCGGTAAAGCGCACATATTTTATCAATCAGAGAATCCTCAAGTCACTTTGATTGCTTGCGGAATTTTAATACATCATACACTCCTGGCCGCACAAGCACTCGAAAAAGAAAGTATCGGATCAATTGTCATTAATTCACCGAGCATTAAACCACTCGATGTCGATACGATCGTTGCGGCCGCGCAGAAAACCGGCGCTGTGGTTACCATCGAAGAGCACCAAATCGCTGCCGGTTTCGGTTCGGCTATAGCGGAATGTTTAGCTCAAAGTCACCCAGTCCCGCAAGAGTTCGTCGGCGTTCACGATCGTTTCGGCGAATCCGGCAATGCCTGGGAATTGATTGACAAACTCGGCATGAGCGTCCAAGATATTCTTGAATCCGCCAAAAAAGTACTAAGAAGAAAAACATGAGCAAAGAGAGCATACAATTAGACTCTCCGGGGAGAAAGGAACTCCCCCAAAGACTTGACGATATACAAGCTGAAGAAATTATTAACTCTTTTGTAAACGAGAACCTTCTAAGAAGTCTGCATAAGCCGTTCAATGATGGGCTCATTTTGCGTTCGACTGTAAGACTTATATTGGAGCTCGGACCAAAATTAAAAGAATATGATACGGTCATAGGTGATGACGTAAGTGGACGAGTATTAGCACTCTTACTACATAAAATTATATCAGCCGAACGAGTTCGTAATAGCAAACCGAAAGATACTATCTATTTTGTATCTTCGGGAAAACACTATGATAATGAGAATATAGCTAATTGGCGAAATATCGGTCCAGAAATTGAGAAATTCTTACGGACAAAAAAAGATACGATTAAGAAAGCACTCTTTGTGACTGAATATATAGAATCAGGGATAACTACAGAAAAGATGTGTAAAATTTTTCAGCACATAGGCATCGATTTTGATATTGCGAGTCTTTCCGTTAGAGAATATAATCTCAAGACTATCACATATCGATCATTCATCGATAAACTTTATTTTGGCGATTCAGATGGCATTCCTGGTCTTCTTATGTATGTTGAAAAAGTAACACAAAATGTTCAAAAAAAAGTAATGGAAACAGGGACAGATCTTTCACCGCACACTGAAATACGAAAAGATAGATTCAGAAATCAAAAAGCCGCCAATGCCGCCCGAGAAGATATTAATTTGCTTGCAGAAAGATTAGAGAAATTGCTACATAGTCTATCTAAACCGTAATCTACGAGCGAAACGCAACAGTATCATCTATCGCCAAGAATTCGTCGGTGTCCATGATCGTTTCGGCGAATCCGGCAATGCCTGGGAATTGATTGACAAACTCGGCATGAGCGTCCAGGATATTCTTGAATCCGCCAAAAAAGTAATTCAAAGAAAAGGTAGGTGATAAATGCGTTCGTTAAAAAAATTATTAGCTAGAAAAACTTCGTATATTTTTTTAGAAAATATACTTTTAATTATTATACTAGCGGCTATCGTGGTTGTTCTATCTTTAAAAATTATTTCTCCGATTTGACAAACTTCGATAAAAGACCTATACTATATTCGGGTATCGATAAAAGAAGGGATAGCGATCTGGTGCGTGCCAGATCAACATCAACCATCTACATAAGGAGGCGAATGATGTTTGGTGATAAATTCGTTCCCTCAAAAGAAGAGCCGGGACAAAAAGATTTTGTACCCAGCACTAAGCAAATAAATAAGCACCAGTGCGCTTTTGAACCTGCGCCATATACATGGCCGGAGTTCAAACTAAACGCCCGCGTGTTTATAAAGGCGTGGATTGCGATTCCCGTCACAATCCTTCTGAAAATCATTTTCTAAAAACCACCGCGCCAAAAAGTCCTACGAAATTTAACGCACCCCGCGTATCGTAGGACTTAATCTTTTTTATACTAGTTCAGCGACCCTAGTGAGATCCGCCCGAAAGATCGGCTCGAGATTGCTGTTGCGCAGAATTGCTGCCGGATGATAGACGACCAAAACTTTGCGACTTGC